>NZ_JBBGZQ010000005.1:0-245237 GCF_037572595.1 Chryseobacterium sp. MYb328
TATATTGTATGTCAATGATCTTTATATCTTTCGCTTTATAATGAAGCACTCTCTTCTGTCAGTGGCGCTCCATATTTGCGAGTGCAAAAGTAAAACTTTATTTTGATTTGACCAAATGTTTTGAAAGAAAATTTTAAAGTTTTTTTTGATAACCTTAACTCCTTTCCAAAACCCTCAATCTCTCTACTCCTGCGCTCCCGTTTTATTGGGACTGCAAAGATACAAACTTTATTTTAACCCGCAACTTTTTAAAGTAAAAAGTGAAAGTTTTTTTCGTCTGTCTCTTTCGTAGTATATAATGTTTCTGCTTATCTAAAAGCTCTCCTGCGCTTACTGAATCTCTTTCGTTTTTCAGTGGGGCAAAGATAGAGTCTTCTCCATTACCACGCAACTTTATTTAACATAAAGTTTACATTAAAGTAATATAAAACCCTTAAAGCTCTGATTAGTTGAGAGAAAAATTTTAAACAAATTTTAATTAATCCGCTATCTTAATATAGGTAAAAGATACATTGATACTTTTAATGACAATTTTATGGAGTCTTTTCAGTATAAATAGCGCTTAAAAACTCCGCAAATGATTTTTCCAAACCAATAACATCTCCTGATTTCAGGTTTAAGCCTCCAACTCCAGAAGTGTCCGGCTTAATTTTTAAAGATGAGATCTGAAAATACAGATTGTCATCATTGGTTTTAGGCTGTACTTTCACCGTTGACCCTAAAAGTTTCCTGGTTGAGATGGTATAAACTTCTCCAGGAACAATTTTAAATTTTAAAAATGACCTTGGTGTTATGGTATAGTCCTTCTTATTAACATTGATCTTCTGATCTTTTTCAGAGGAAGCAAATATATAGAGAGAACCATCCAGAGTTTTCAATTTTTCTTTCGGGGTATAATATAATGCTATCTTATAATTGGACGGATTGAAAGCCTGAGGTGATCCGTCAATATTTTCAAAAGGTTTTATAACAAAAGTATTGGCACCAATTTCTTTTGCTTTTTTATATACTAATGAAAAAACTGTTGCATCATCTTTTGAGAACCCCTGTACTTCTGCTTCTCCTAAATAAATTGCTTCATTTTCTGCATTATCTTTTTTATAGAGAAACTTATCTGCATTATCACTGGTTTTCTCAACCTTACTCAGATAAACATTTTGTGCATTCCAAAGCTGAATACACAATACGGAAAAGATGATGGCTATATTTTTCATAAAATTATTGTTGTATAAGTAAGTCAACACATTCTTCAAGGCTATATTCCCAGTGTTTTGGTTCAATTTTATAAACCTCCTCTATTTTATCCAGAGACATTGTACTTCTTACAGGTCTTTTGGCTGGAGTTGGATATTGCTCGGTGGTTAATGGGTTCAACTGTACTGAAGATTTTGAAAACTCTGCAATTTTCTTTGCGAACTCAAACCAAGTAGTTTCCGGATAGTTTGAAAAGTGGAAAATTCCAAAGGTTTTATGAGGAGCTTCAATAATTTCCATGATGGCTGCTGCAAGGTCATTAGCATTTGTAGGCTGCCCAAACTGATCCGCTACGATTCCCAATTCGGTTTTCTGGGAAAAGAGATTCAACATTGTTTTCACAAAGTTCCTATTAAACTCTGAATACAACCATGAAGTTCTCAGAATAATTGTTTTAGGGTTAATTTCCAATGCAAGTTCTTCCCCTTGTCTCTTTGATTCCCCATACACTCCTATCGGATTGGTAAAATCATCTTCTGAGTAAGGCAGGTTTGTATCTCCATCAAAAACATAGTCTGTAGACACATGGATCAGAATGGTTTTATGCTCAATACATGCCTGAGCAAGGTTGGCTACACCATCTGCGTTTACAGCAAATGCTCTTTCATTTTCTTTTTCCGCCAAATCTACAGCTGTATATGCGGAAGCATTGATACAGTAATCCGGTTTATTATCATAGAAAAAGTCATTAACCTGTTCTTCACTGGTCACATCTAAGGTTGCAGAATCTGTAAAAAGAAATTCATATTGATTTTCAAAATCGGGAGCTATTTTTCTGATACAGTTTCCTAATTGGCCATTACTACCTATTACTGCTATTTTTTTCATATATTATTAATTTAAACAATTAAAAAATTCTCAATAGAAATGCGACTAAGAATTTTTTGCATTCTGGGATCTTAAAAACTTAACTCTTGCCTGGAAGTCTTTTTGTGGAAGGTCTACATAAAACTTATGGAAAGTTTCTTTTATATCTTCCGGATGAATTTCTGACTTTCTCGTTTTTATGTTGAAATAAATAACGGTTACCCAAAGAACGGCATGAACAGTCTTTTCGTCTAAGCTTTTCATCAGAATTTCAACTTTGGCTGTTCTATCCTGTATGTCGATGGTTTTGCTACTGATGACTACCTGGGTATTGTATCTTACTTCCTTCAGGTAAGCTATTTCGTTCTGAATGGCAATCCAGGTACAGCCTGTCTGTTTGGTATATTCTTCATAAGTAAATCCGTAAAATGTCTCTACATGATCTTCTCTGGCATTGAACATATAATCAAGATATTTTACATTATTCAAATGACCAATCGGGTCGCAATCACTAAACCTTACTTTTACGATAGTTGATACTTCTTTTTCCATTTCGCAAAAATAAACAAACCGCCTCTTTTAGAGGCGGTTTGTCTTATAAATCTTTGTTAATTTGCTGAAATTATTGAATTCCTAATTCTTTCTTTACAGCAGCCGTAGCATCAGCTCCAGCTTTATAAAGGAATGCAGGTGAATTTCCATCCATTACATACTCATAACCGTTAGCTTTAGATACTTTTTCTACAGCGTCGTTCAATTTTTTCTCAATTGGTCCGAAAGCTACTTCTTGCTTAGCCTGAAGATCTTTTTGAGCTTTATCCTGCATTTGAGCTATTTCTTCCTGAATTTTTTGTAATTCACCTTCTCTAGCTTTGTTTTCGTCTGCAGATTTCTTAGGAGCTTCTTCGCTATATTGCTTCAATTTAGCTTGCCCAGCATCGTATTTTTTCTTGATCTCAGCTTGTTTAGTATCGTAGAATGTTTTAAGGTCAGCATCTGCTTTTTTCTTTTCAGGCATTGCATTAAGAACTCCCAATACATCTAAAGTAGCCATTTTTTGAGCTTTTGCCATACCTACAGAAACAACCATCATTACTGCTGCAAATAATACACTTAATTTTTTCATAATTGGTAAATAAATAATTTAATTTGTTTTTAGATTTCAAATTTACGTAAAAGTTAATTTAAAATTTTACTTTTTACTTTTACTTGTAGTTTTCTCTTTTTTATCTGATCCTTTCAGTAAAATAGTTAATACTTTTTCTGTATAATCATATTTTCCCTGAAGAAAAATAACACTAATGTTATTGCTTTTATCAAGAACTATGCCCAACCCATTTTTTTCGGACATTGTTTTGATGGCTCCCCAGATCTGATCCTGGAATGGTAAAACGAGGTTTGTTCTCAGTTTTGTTATTTCCCCATTGGATCCGAAACGTAAACTTGTAGTGGTTTTGATATTTTTATCAAGATCTACAACTTCTTTTTCTCTAAGCTTTAGCTGGTCACCTATTAATAACACTTTTTCACTTTCAAAAGCCGCTTTTTTTCTTTCATACTCTGACTGCATATTCTGAAGTTCAGACTGCCAGGTATCGATCTGAGAATTCAATCTCGCTTCGGCTTCTTTATACTGAGGTAATTTATTTAAAATCTCATTAGTATCTACTACTCCTATTTTCTGGGCATTTCCCAACCCGAAAAGTAAGAGCAATACAAAAGTGATGGTTATTTTAAAGTTCTTCATATTTATAATTATAATGATTGGTTCATCAAGAAGTGCTGTTGCCATCCTGATGGGTTTCCTGACATTGTCTTATCAAATCCATAAGCAAAATCAAACCCGATCAATCCGAAGGCACCCATATACACTCTAACTCCGACCCCTACTGATCTCTTCAGCTGGAATGGGTTATAGTTACTCCATGAATTCCAAACGTTACCTCCTTCAGCAAATGTCAATGCATAAATTTTAGCTGTTTGATTCAATGAGATTGGATATCTTAATTCCAGTGTAAATCTGTTATAGATTGTTCCTCCTCCTCTTTGTGTAATATCATTCGGCTCACCACCGTTATTACTCTGTGTATCATATCCTCTTAAAGGAATCAGTTCTCGACCGTCATATCTACCTCCGAATAATCCTGTACCTCCTACATAGAATCTTTCAAATGGTGGAGCTCCAAGAGTTTTGTTATATCCATCCATGAATCCCATTTCAGCAGAAGATCTTAAAACCAGTTTACCAGCAACTTCATTATAGACGTCCGCTTTAAACTTGATTTTATAGAATTCCATCCAATTATATTTATCAGCAGCTTTCATTGTAGAGTAATCTTTATTACTGAATAATGAATATGGTGGTGTCAGTTTTGCAGAAAGTTCAATATTGGAACCCATTGTCGGGAAGATAGGATCTACCCCGGCAGAGTTTCTGCTTAAACCTAAGTTAATACTAAAGTTATTAGCTGATCCGTTGCTTTCTATTTCATTACCAAACAGGAATTGATAGTTATTAAAGTCATATCTCTGGAACTGTAATCCTGTATACAGAGAGAAATAGTCATCCGGCCAGTTCAGAAGTCTGTTCAGACCTACTGATGCCGAGAAGATATTAAGCTTCTGAGCAGCTCCGTATTGATCACTATATTTTACTCTTGAGCTATTCAAACTCACAGAAAGTGCAGTAGGTCTTGTTCCGAACAACCAAGGCTCCACGAATGACACTCCATAGTTCTGGAAATACTGTCCTGCCTGTACCTGGATGGAGAAAGTCTGACCATCTCCCTGTGGCACCGGTTTAAAGTCTTTGAACTTAAGGAAGTTTCTTAAGGAGAAGTTATTAAACGTCAATCCAAGAGTACCAATAAAGCTATTTCCTCCATAACCTGCCTGTAGCTGAACCTGAGAAGATCCTTTTTCTACAAGTTTCCAGTTTACATCTACAGTATTATCTGCCTGGTTAGGCTGAATGTCCTGTCCGATCTGTTGGGGATCAAAGAATGACATTCCTGCCAAGTCAAAATAGGTTCTTTTGATCTCAGTCTTTTTAAATAATTCTCCCGGTTTTGTTCTTAATGCTCTAAGAATTACGTGGTCATGGGTTGTAACATTTCCTTGCCATGTTACTTTATTCCATGTAGCCTGTTCTCCTTCATTAACCCTGATCTCAAGGTTCACGGCATCGCCATTCACCGATTTTTCAACAGGGGTTACATTTGAGAAAAGGTATCCGTTATTCATATAAACGGATTTAATATCTGAATCATCTTCTTTACCTCCGTCTTCTCCAACTTTTTTGTTGAATCCTACAGCATCGTAGATATCTCCTTTTTTATATCCTAATAATCTTTGTAAATATTCTGTAGAATAAACCGTATTCCCGGTGAAAGTAATGTCACCGATATAATACTTTTTACCTTCATTAAGCTTTACATTGATCTCATAGTTGTTTTTCTTATTTCTCCATACTGAATCAGAAACGATTTTAGCATCTCTATATCCTAAGGAGTTATAATAATTGACAAGGTTCTGTTTATCTTCCTGATATTTATCTTCAATGAATTTAGAAGACTTCAAAATCCCCCCAATACTGAAACGTTTCTGTTTTGTTTCTTTAAAGGCTTTATTTCTAAGTTTTCTGTCGGTCACACTTTGGTTTCCTTCAAATTCAATATGGTCGATTTTAATTTTTTTACCCTTATCTACGGTAATCGTCCAGTCTACCAAAGCAGGATCTCCGGCATTTACTCTATCCTCAATACTGATTTTAGCATCGGCAAAACCTTTTTTGATATAGTCTTTCGGGATGTTTGTCTTAAGACCTGACACCAGGTTTTGAGTAATCTTTGTACCTGGCTTCAGGTTGTTATCTTTAGCCAGTTTTTCACTTTTTGATTTCCCAATTCCTTTGCCCTTGAATTTCACTTCTCCAAGTTCTTTCAGATCCTGAAGATAGAATTTAAGAACTACAGTTTGTCCTTCAATACTTTGAACGTATACTTCCACTTCAGAAAAAGATTGGGTATCCCAAAGCTTTTTAACAGCATTACTGATTTTCTGTCCTGGAATATCTACGCTTTCTCCTTTGGATAAGCCTGTAAACCTCAGGATCTGAGCTGGCGTATATTTTTTTACCCCATCTACAACAATGTCTTTAAGTGTATAAGTACCTACCTCATTGTCTGCATGCACAGCATTGTTTACTTTTGTGCTGTCTTGTGGAGTTACTTGTCCATAAAAATGTGCAGAAGCAGCAAACATAATGATGGGTAATAGTCTAAACTTCATTTTATCGAGTCTTTCTTTTCTTTAAAATTATTGGCCTTGTATCTGCTCTCCGGTTAATCCGTATCTTCTTTCTTTGTTTTGATAATCAACAATACATTGAAAGAAAATATCTTTAGAGAAATCTGGCCACAGAACATTTAAAAACTGTAGTTCAGCATAAGCAATCTGCCAAAGAAGGAAGTTGCTTATTCTTATTTCACCGCTGGTTCTTATCAGCAGATCTACAGGAGGAAAATCTTTGGTATAGAGATAATTTTCGAATAATTTTTCATCTATATTCTCTACGTCTACTTTTCCTTCTTTTACGTCTGAACTGATATTTTTTACGGCATTCAGTATTTCATTTTGTGAGCCATAGCTAATAGCCAGTACAAGGTTACCTTTTGTGTTTTCTTTTGTAAGTTCTACCACACGTTCCAGTTGTTCTCTTACTAAGGCAGGCAGTTTTCCAAGATTCCCTATAACATGCATTCTCAATCCTTTGCTAAAGATCTCTTCTGCTTCCAGCAGTAAAGTTTCTACAAGCAAGTTCATGAGTGTATTTACTTCTTCACTGGGACGATTCCAGTTTTCTGAAGAAAATGTGTACAGTGTTAAATAGGGGATATTGATCTCATTACATGCATTAATGGCATTTCTTACTGCATTAATGGCATTTTTGTGACCGAAGGATCTTTCTTCGCCACGAGATTTCGCCCATCTTCCATTACCATCCATAATGATGGCTACGTGTTTTGGTAAATTCTCAGAATTTATTTTATCTTTAATCAACGACATATTAATTAATCACAATAACATGGAGGTCTTCCAAACGAAAACGTTAATCCTAAACTGAATGTATTGATCCAGTCATTAGATCTACTATCTCCAATATTTCTCTTTTTAATAAACTCTTCTTCTCTTTCTTTGGCAACAGCATAATAGTTACCAGACTGTAATAAAGAACCTCCTGTAACCGGATCAAGGATATCGGCATTAAAGGAACTTTTCACATCTTCAGAAAGAATTTTACTATGATCAAGCTGATCAGTTAAAGTATATCTAAAGGTTGCTTCTGCAAATATAGCCCAAGTATGGTTAAATTTGTATTTTAAACCTACTCCAAAAGGGATATGCATGGTAACTTTTTTTCCTAACGTATATTCGGTAGTAGTTTTAAAGTCCGTTTCATTGATAGGAGCTAATGCCACACCGTCAGGATCTCTTCTGAAATCATGTGAAAGATCAGCTTTAGGGGCATCAAACATCAGCGCACCCAGACCTCCAAAAATATATGGACTCACCATACTTATCTGTTCATTATTTACAGGGAAAAAATTATATTCAAACATTAAGCTTGCTTCATATACGTTATTTTTCCCGTATGCATTTCTATTTCTTCTATATTCTTCTTTCGCAGCTTTATCGCTAAACTGAATCTGGTTATACCCTAAATCCAATCTAACAGTCTGATGCGGGTTAAAATTAAATCTGTATAAAATTCCTCCATAAAACGGGATCCCCCAATCCGACATTCTATTTAAATCCAACGGCTTTTGTAAAATATAACTTGTGCTCCCTACATCACCCACTAGGCTACTCATACCTAGACGAACCCCCAATTCGTTTCTTTGTGCTTTAACACTTACCACTCCAAGGAAGGCAAGGAAGCTAAACAATAATTTTTTATTCATAAAAGAATATGGATTTATGGTTATTTTAAAATTTAATTTTTGCAAATATAAAACATTTTTATATTAATGATAATCTTAATGTTTAGTTAAAAATAAACAAAAAAACATAATTTGTTATAAAGTAAACGGCAAACTGGCAAAAATATTCTTTTTTTCATAGAATGAAAATTCACAAAGTATGAAAAAACCCCCATCAAATGAGGGTTTAAGGCTCTATTTTTTATTAAACATTGCCTGTACTTTGTTCCGTATTCTAATCAATAACGGTTCTTTATAATTTTTATCTTCATCAAAATAACCATAACCATAGCCATATCCGTAGCCATAACCATATCCATAACCCTGTTTGGTATTATAGTCATTGTAAACAAGTCCTAAATGTTCAATTTCATTATTCTGATATTTCTCTGTAATAAGTTTCATCATATACTTCTCTGTATATTCATGACGTACTACATAGATATTGGCATCAGAATATTTCATCAGTTCATAGGAATCTGCTACAAGACCTACCGGTGGTGAATCTATAATAATGTAGTCATATTTTTCTTTCAGTTCCTCTATAAATTTCACATTCTTCTGGCTCATCAGTAATTCTGAAGGATTCGGAGGGATAGGTCCTGAAGTGGCAACGTCCAGATTAGGAATTTTTGTGGTATTAATAATCTGATCAATATTTACTTCTCCTGTAAGGTAATTTGATATACCATATTTGTTATCAATCTTAAAGTCTCCGAATATTTTAGGTTTTCTAAGGTCCATTCCCAAAAGGATTGTTTTCTTATCACTTAATCCTAATACAGAGGCCAGATTAATGGAAACATAAGTCTTTCCTTCTCCACCTACGGAGGAGGTCACCAGGATTACTTTACCATTTTCCTGTTCATTATGCATCAGGAACCTCATATTGGCTCTAATACCCCTAAACGCCTCTGAAACAGATGATTTCGGCTGATCCAAAACAGTAAGCATATTTTCACTATTGTTATTCCCGATCACTCCAAGAAGCGGAATCTTCGTAGCACCAAGCAATTCTTTGATGTTTCTGATTTTATTATCCAGCAGTTCACCGATCAGGATAAATAGTATGGGAAGCAATAACATTCCTCCAATTATTCCTGCTTTTGCCATTTTAATATTTGGACTTACAGGTCCCTGCCCGATGTTCTTAGCTGGGTCGATCACACTGATATCAGACTGATTGGTTGCTACATTCAGTCTCGCTTCATTCTGTCTGTTTAAAAGGCTACTGTAGGTAGCTTCAATCATATTATATCCTCTTTCAGCATCCAGATATTTTCTTTCTTTTTCAGGATAAGACTGTAAATCAGAATTAGCATCTGCAACCTGACGGTCAATTTTATTAATCTCATCATAATATTTGGTATAATAATTCTTGAGACTGTTAAAGGAACCTGTTTTAGCTTCACTAATCAACCTATTGACCTCTTTCATTGGTTCAGAAGTAGGTTTATAGATCAAAGCGAGTTCTGATCTTTTTGTATACAGTGCTTTAAGCTCAGTCACAGAAGCAGAGAAAAACCCGTCTTCAAACCCTGCTGCATTGGTAGCAATCATTTTATCAAAATTTTGTGACTGAAGGGTATTTCTAATATTATTCAGAGAAGTGATCTTGCTTACGATATCAGCTTTTTTGGCTTCAAGCTCTTTAATTTCTTCAAGGGACTTTTCATCTCTATTTTTAATGTTATAGAGTTTTTCCGATGTTTTCAGGTAGTTCAGAACTGTGGCGGCTGAATCCAGTTTTTTGCGCATTCCATCAAGGCTCCCCTGCAGATAAACCGTTGTATTTTTGTTGACGATATTTTTATCTTCAAGTCTTTTTTTCTGGAGTTCAGCTACGGATTTATTCAGGAAGCTAACTGTACTGTTAAGATTATAGCCTTTTTTACTGATAATCATAATCGTACTAATCTCTTTATCAAAGCCAACACCAATGGTAGATACAATATCATTAACGCCTTGGTTTATCGTCATTAAGTTGACGATAATATTATCAAGTTTGATATTAGGAGTAACCGGATTCTGAACCAACTTAAATCTCAGATTTGGAGAAGTATACCACTCATTGATTCTGATAATCTTATTGGCAGGTCTGTTATAGGTATTAATATTATGATAGCTTTCTGATTCATAACTATATAAACTGGTAGATTGCCCTTCTTCCGGTAATACTACTTCATAAGTACCATTTCCTTTGGGTAATAATGTAATAGCGTAGTTAATCTGCTGAAGATGCTTTTTATCAATTTCAATAAAAACCGGGGAGTCATACTTGTCCAGATAAGTAGATTTTACAAATCCTTTGGTAGAGTAATTTAAAAAAAGGCTTAATTCTTTAACTAAATACTCGTTATGAGATCTTGAAAAGAGCATTTTCTTTAAATAAACTCCATCCTGATTTCCGCTCTGTCCCCAAATGAAGTTAATAGACTGATTAGGGCTAAAATAACTTGAAGTACTATTCGATATACTCAAAGACAGGTCTGAAGAATATACATTCTGTGCATAATATTTACTATATACCCAAGATATGGCATAGCCAATAAGGAACATAAAAGCAAACCAATACCAGTTTTTAAGTAATCTTCTTAAAAAATGTTCAAAATTAAACAACGCAAAAGTCCCATACTTCTCTTTTGGAGCTTCGCTTTTTCCTACTGCGGTATCTTTTCCTGGAATCATGGGATTAAAGTCTTTGTAGGATTGTATATAGGGTTAACGCTGTTGTAATTGCTGTAACACCGGTAAGCAGGGTCTGAATAGGATCTTTACCGAATCCGTTCAAGCTTTTTCTTCTGGTGTTAAGATAAATTTCATCTCCGTTCTGTAGATAGTAATAAGGAGAGTTCATCAGATCTTCACGGGTAAGATCAATTTTAGCAATTTTAATTCCTTCCGGGAGTTTTCTATGGATAACAATTTCTTTTTTATCAATTGTTCTGTTCAGTCCACCATTAATAGCCAGCGCTTCAGTAATGGTAAGGGTATTCTTATGGGCAACTTTTTCACCTGACATTCCTGTAGTTTCCACGTCACCAAGAATATAATAAGTAATTCCGTCTGTATTCAGTCTCACCTCGGATTTCCCTTCCTGGAAGTTTTCATTTACTTTGCCCTGAATTTCTTTTGCTACATCGTCAAGTGTTCTTCCTTCTGCTTTAATGTAGCCTATTCCGAAAATATTAATATCTCCGTTGTTATCCACTTTCAATCCATTAAAATAGAAATTGACATTTCCTCCGATCGTTGAACCTACTCCACCTGCTCTTCCACCACTTGCCGCTGAACTGTTTATAGCTCCGCCCCCCGTTCCGCCTGAAACGTTATAAGCAGAGTAAAACTGTGCAGCATCTCCTTTGGGAGTGGTCAAAATATTAAGGTTAAGCATATCATTTTTGGTAATCCTGTAGATAGGGATATTGTAGGGAACAAGACCTTCTTCATTAACTACAAGGCTCTCACTAGGCTGTAAGTATCTTACATCTTTTGTTGTGATACACGAGGTAACTAAAAAAGGCAATAATATTAAAAATAAATACTTAAAGTTCTTCATCATGTTTGAATATTGTTTACAAAAGTAATATTTAATTGTTAATTTTTCTTATTTCTTAATTTATATATCAGATCCGGCAAATATGCACCTATGAAACCTAATGATATAATAACCAACAGCAAGAGATTCACGTTGAAATGTCTCAGATAATAAGCAACTGCTACGATCATTAAATAGTATAGAATAATATAGAATGTGGATCTTCTATGAGTAAGATCTAGCTTCAGAAGTTTGTGATGTATATGATTCTTATCAGCGTCAAAAGGTGACTTTTTGTTATAAAGTCTTACAAAGATCACATTCAGGGTATCTACAATCGGAAGGATCAGAATGGCTACAGCCACTACCGGAGCAGACTGAAGATGATATTTTGGTACATCAACAAGCTTTTTATCAATAAAAATATCAATAAAACAAATGGACGTGAATGCCAGGAGAAAGCCCAACAGCATGGAACCTGTATCTCCCATGAATACTTTATTCGTTCTGTAATTCGATAAATTATAGTATAAAAAGGCCAAAACAGTACCTATAATCACTACTGACAGAACAACCAGTGGGTAGTTGTATTCTCCTAATCTATAATAGCTTATTCCGAACAATGCACTGCAGATCACAGAATATCCGCCTGCCAGTCCGTCAATCCCGTCAATCAGATTAAAGGCATTGATAAGAATAATAAAAGTTACAATACTGAATAGCACACTCACAAAATAACCCAGTTCATATACTCCGAATATTCCGAATAAGCTTCGGATTCTGATATCTGAACCAATGACAATTAATGAGGACACCAAGATCTGTGCAACGAGTTTTTTGTATGCTCTCATCACCACAATATCATCCATTACACCAATGTACAGTAGGATAATAAGTGAAGCAAAAAGGAATTTATACAGATCAAACAGCTCATAAGCAAAAATGGAAGCACATATCCCAATGGAATAAAAGATAGCAATCCCTCCAAGATTTGGAATTTTTCTAAGATGTGAACTCCTTATACCCGGTTCATCCATCAGGTTCTTCCTTCTGGAGATCTTCACAATGGTAGGTATGGAGAAAAAAGTAATTAAAAAGGAGAATACGAAACCTAATCCTATTTTTACATAGAAAATAGGTATCCCCGATCCGCTTAAGAACAATTCAAAGTTTTTCATTCTTTTCTTATCCTGTACACATTGTTTCTTCAATTAAAAAATTAATGATGCTGATATGCTTCATTATATTCTACTATTCGAAACAATAGTACGTCATTTGTGTTTATATCAATTTTCTTATCAATTTTTTCTGTCCGGCAAAAAATAACAGATAAAAAATCTTTTTTTTCACCGGCAAAGATAAAAGATAATTTGTACCAAAACGACTATAGTTCAATATATCTTGAATTTTTATTTGTCTCTCTCTTATGAAAACAGACAGCTTATCAGACATGCTGTAAAACGCCTGTTCTTCTTTTACAAAAGCCAGATAGGCCAGAAAAGAATACACTCCTTCAAAAATCTGAAAGTTTTTCAGCTCTTTTCTCTTATGAGCGTATTTTGATTTTCCAAAAACATTTTCCACATCCTGTACTGCCTTCAGTATATCAAGTCCTTTTTCCGTATGAGTCTTTGTAATAGAATCTGTACGTTCAAGGTATTGATAATGAAAGTTCTGAGTCTGGGCAATCGTTTCACTTTCCAGAAGCAACTGCGGAATAAGCTGAATATCTTCAAAATGAACTCCTTTTTTAAATCTTTTCTGATTAAAAAGTTCTTTTTTAAACAATTTATTGCAGGCAAAATAGCTGATATCCGAAAAAACAGAAAAATGATCTTCCAGTTTTATTTTTTCCGGCATATGGGGAATCTGTGTCAGCTTTTGGGTTACCTGTCCGTTTTCATCTACTTTCTGAATATTGCAGATCACAATTTCCGACTGATGCTTTTCAGCCAGCAGGATCATTTCTTCAAACATTGTTTCTGCAACATAATCATCACTGTCCACAAAGCCGATATAATCTCCGGTCACCCTGTCCAACCCAAAATTTCTGGCATCACTTAATCCGCCGTTTTCCTTGGTAAAAGCTCTTATTTTGTTGGGATATTTTTCAGCATATTCTTTAATGATCTTCCCGGAATTGTCTTTACTTCCATCATCTATCACAAGAATTTCAATATGCTGATGACTCTGATTCACCAGGGAATTGAGGCATTTTGTCAAATAACTTTCGACATTATAAACAGGTACAATGATGGAAATTCTTGAGGGAACGTTTGTCATACATTAAAATTTCGTCAGTCTTGCATTCAGCCAGCCTTTTTTAGCATCATCAAAATCCTTTCTTGAGCAGGGAATGCAGTTTTCTATATTTTCATCGTCACCAAAATACCACAAATTACTGAAAGTATCACGCTTAAATGCAAATTGCCTGTCATCTATCAGAACATAGAACATTTCATATTGCCTTTCTTTGGGATGTGAGTGCTGGATATTGATTCCTTCGATCAGATACCACAGCATCTGTGCCAGTAGCTGATGGTTCAGCTGATTTTCTGAATAAATATTATAATTAAAGATCCCTACCGTCTTCAGGTCTTCACTCAGACCGATTTCTTTCATATAGGCACAAATCTCTCTTCTGTTCAATCCATTTACTTGTGGATTCATAGAAAAAGGCTCACTAAAGCTTTCAATAGCATCACAATTTACTGTAACCAGATCTGCTTTTCTGAAGAAAGGTTCTGTTTTCTCTGTAGAATTCATCATTTCGGCTAAGCGGATGATATCAAACTCCACTTCTTTGATGAGTCGTACAGAATCCATTTCGTTCAAATGCTTCTGATACCCTAAATGATGATAATTTTTAATGGAAAAATTCTTAGCACCTAAAATTTTCCCTAAAAATGTATATTCATTGATCTCTTCTCCCTGTTTAAGGGAAATAATATTACTAATCTGGGTATAATTGATGCTTTTCTGGTGGAAATTCAAGGCTGAAAACAGTGAAAATGCAAAATCATTGGAACCTCCGATAATTACCGGAAGTGCTCTTTTATAATGACAGGCAGACAAAACTTCCTGTAAAATATAATGGGTATCCTGAACAGATTTTCCTGAAACCAGATCGCCAAGATCCACTATCGGAATTTCAAAATCCAATTGTGAAAGTTTATAAAATTCTTTTCTGACCGCCGTAAAATCCTGTACCTCTGCATCGCCGCCTGCTCCTCTATAATCTGAGACAAACAAAAGAACAATACTGTCTTCTCTTATATCTTTTGTGATCCTATTCCCGATCTGCCAGCTTTCTGTTTTAAAATTTCTTGGTGAAATGATAAAGTCTTCAAAATCCATATTTTAACCTGAAAATATAATAGTTTAATAATTGCTTGATCTAACAAACATACAAAAAAACACCGCAACTGAGAATCCTGCGGAGACTTTTATTCATAAAAAAAGCCGCTAACACTATTTGTTAACGGCTTTGTATTATATGATTAATATTACTTATTCTTAGCAGATATAATGCTTAGTTCATTCAATAAACCATTATCTTATTTTTTTGTTTTCTATTTTAAAATCCCTGTTGTTCTATATAATTTAAATTTCAAATAAAATATAATATTTTATCACACATTGGTGATAAAATATTATATTTACCAAATTAAAAAAACATCTATGAGAGGAAAAATTATTCTTCGGTTGGCCCTGTTATCAGTGCTGACGCTTTCTATCTATTCCTGCCGGACGGAAGATGAAGTACTTCCCCAAGAAGAGCAGGCTCAATTCAGGGCTCCTATTGAAATGTTCCTGAAATTTGAAGAGAAAGCTCAGGCTGATCCTGAATTCAGATCTCAGAACAGGCAGCAGGCATCCGGTCAAACTAACCAAAAGAATGCCTCTTACAATACCTCTCCAGTAAATATTCCTATTTCTCAGGTGAGCTATAAACTACCATTCAGAGAAACCATAGAATCATTTTTCCAAAACAATCCTGCCTTAGGGCTGGAGTTCTATAAAGATTTTGGAAATCCTTTTTATAATGTATCTACCTATACTTATGGAGATAGTTCCAAGGCTATTGCCTTTCCCATTCTCCAGGGAGATCGGGTAACGGCTTTTATTCATGGTATTATTACCCCCAACAGAGATTATGTACAGTTTACCATTGTCCAGAATAATGATCCTGTAACGCTGAGAGTATTAGCCATTCTTCAGGATGCGGTAGATAATCTATATCCCAAAAATCCTACTCCAATGGGGAAATTCGCTAAAGAGCAAAATATTAGGATTAATGATATCGAGGAAATCACCATCATTAAGTTCAATGTTTTTTCTGGTGGCGGAGGCGGTTTCGGATATATGTTCCCTGGAAGAGAGTGGTGGAAGGATACTCCATGGAAGGAAGCTAATGGAGCACATCTGGGCAGTGGAGGAGGAAAAGCAATGTCCGGAGATGGTTCTAAACATAAGTTTCCGGATTATCTGGATCCTGAGGATGATCCATGCGTCAAGTTAAAAAAACAAAATATAGATCCTAATTTCAAAGCCAAAACAGATTTCCTAAAGAAAAAAACAGGGGAAACCTCAGAAAGTGGATTCCGAGTAGGAAACCCTGTTTCGGGATCTGGCCAAACAGGTGCCCAATATCAGGAATTGAGCAACAAACCTGGAACAACTGATCTTGATTTTAAAATCTTTAATACAACTTACGGAATTATGCATTCTCATTATGATGGACTAATTCCAATTTTCTCACCAGGTGATATTAATCTATTTATACAATTACTTAAGAACGCTAAAGCTAATAATATCTCCTCAGGTGAGGTTTTTTTATCTGTAGTTACTAGTAACGGAGTATACCAATTACGAGGTGATGGTATTAATGCTGATAATCTAAATATGTATACTGATGCTCAATTTGGAACTTTAAATAAGGAATACTTAAAATTGATAGGTGATTCAAATATTTCTACAACAGATATTCAAAAAGGATTTTTAAATTTCATGAACAAAAATATGAAGATTGATGGGGCAAAACTTTATGAGGTAAACAATGACGGAAGCAGCACCCAACTACAACTCAACGGAAACAATTTAAAAACTTTAAATTGTCCTTAATTTTAAAAAAAAAAAAAAATGAAAAAAATACTGATTACATTATTGATAGTAAGTATAAACTTAATATCTGCACAACAAATATTTCCATTAAATGCAAATAAGATGGATTATAAAAATGGAGATTATTTCAAAGATCTTGATGGAGAGCTTGATCCTTATACGGGAACATGGAAAGGAGTATGGGAAGGGAAAACTTTATATCTTGAATTAAGAAAAATAAGAGATAGATCAACTTCAAATGATGGAACATATTATGAATCTGATCAAATAATAGGTGAACGAAAAATAATCTCTTCAAATGGAACCGTTGAAATAGATCGGATAACTAATTTTGATGAAAGCTCCTCTGAGTTTTATGGCATTTTCGGACAATACAAGAATTTTTCTCAAAAATACTTATTATTTCAACCAAAAAATATGTGTAACAAAACAGCCAATATAAATATTACTTTTGTTAACAGTCAAAAAACACAGATGAATTTACATTTCCAATACAATCCACTAGGAATTAACGAGTCCTGTCCATATTATAATCGAATTATGGTAGAAGGAAAAGACTGGCCATTTAATTTTCCAAAGGATATCTTACTCACCAAGCAATAAAATATAAAATGTCTTTCCATTTGAAACAGCATTTTATTTTATTTACAACATACTATGAAAAATCAAATCAAAATCAATAATCCATGTCCTGAAAACTGGGATAATATGCAAGATCTTTCTTCAGGAAAATTCTGTGAGAAATGTTCCAAATGTATAATAGACTTTACAAATAAAACAGATGAACAGATTCAGGATATTCTAACAGCTGCTAGCGGAAGAGAAATTTGCGGAAGGACATCAACAAGGTCTTTGGCTTTGGCTGCTGCAGGAATTATTTTAGTAACTAATCTGAGTTTCGCTCAAGCACAAAGTAAAAATAATTTCAGAGATACTACTGAACAACAAACAACGGATATTACAAAGGTATCTGGTAGATTAATATTCAAAGAAACGCAAAAAGCTATTCCAAATGCAGAAATTTTCTTTATAACCCAGAACATTTTTTTGAAATCTACAACTAATGAGAATGGCTATTTTCAGTTAGATGTTCCAAACAATCTTATAGAAGAAGAAAATGTTTTATACTTCAATTTTGATAAATTAAATGAAAAAAGGAAAGAAAAAAATATAAAAGATACTATAAGTGACATCAATTATGGAGATCAAACAATAGTCTTTTCAAGAAAAGAGAAAGTTGAAAATAAGAAATTTCAAATTGATTATAAAGGATTTGAAATTGGAACTGTGGTAGTTGTCGAAAACCCTCCGCCAAATTATTACTATTTCGATGGAAAAAAAATCAGCAAGGAAAAATTTGAAAAATTAAGAAAAGAAAATCCTCAATATCAATATTTTTCTTTTGAAGGAAAAGAAGCTGATATCATTTCTCAAGATAACTTTATAGATACTTTATATCTATTATATTCAAACTAAAAAAGAGGCCATCTCACAACTCGTGAAAATGGCCTCTTTTCTTTATTCTTAGATTATATGAGAGGACTTTCGTTAATTATTCTCAACCTATATCGTTTAATAATTGTAATACACTCTCTTTGCTATTATTTTTTCTTGGCAGCCGGTTTTTTTACAGCTGTGGTTTTCTTAGCAGTGGTTGCCTTTTTCGCAGCTGGTTTTTTCTTTTCTGCAAAGGCATTTTTATCCTGATCGGTGATCCATTTTTTAACCTCATCCAGAGAAATTTCTTTCAATTCTTCTGCATCGTATTTGGTATCATCGTTTTTCTTCGGGATCTTGAACATGGCTTTTCCAAACTTGATAAATGGTCCCCATCTTCCGTTTTCAAGAGATATTTTTTCTTTTTCCCATTGCTGGATATATCTGTTGGCTTCTTTTTCCAGCTTAGCATCAATCAGTTCGTTGATGTCGCTTTGAGAAAGATTATCAAAGTTGTATTTCTTCGGAACGTTTATGAAAATATCTTTGTACTTGATAAATGGGCCGAATCTTCCGCTTCCTTTAGTTACAGGCTCTCCTTTATAAGTTGCAATAGGAGCATCAGCCTTTTTCTTTTCATTGATGATCTGTTCTGCACGGTTTTGATCTACAGAAAGAGGATCTTCTCCTTTTGGAATACTGATGAATGTTTCACCCCATTTCACATAAGGTCCGAATCTTCCTACTCCTACAGAAACGGCATTTCCTTCAAATTCATTCAGTTCGAAAGGTAATTTGAACAGTTCCAATGCTTCTTCAAAAGTAATGGTCGCAATATTCTGTCCGGTCATTAATGATGCAAAGATTGGTTTTTCTTCATCATCTGTCTCCCCGATCTGGATCATTGCTCCAAATCTACCAATTCTTGCATGGACATTTTTACCGGTCTTTGGATCCACTCCCAGAAGCCTGTCTCCTGTTGCACGGTCTGCATTTTCTTCTACATCTTCAATTCTCGGGTGAAATTTCGAGTAGAAATTCGTCATCATTTCCTTCCATTTCTGATCTCCACTGGCAATTTCGTCGAAACTTTCTTCTACTCTTGCAGTAAAGCCATAATCAAGGATTTCCTTGAAATTATCTGTTAAGAAGTCATTCACAACTTCTCCTATATCTGTAGGTAAGAATTTATTTTTATCACCACCGAATTTTTCATCCAGCACCACTTTTTTGATCTTATCTTTTACTAAAGACATTTTGATCACTTCACGGGTCTGTGGTTCGATTTCTCTTTTATCCACATATTCCCTGTTCTGAATGGTCTGAATGGTTGGAGCATAAGTAGATGGTCTACCAATCCCTAATTCTTCAAGTTTTCTCACCAATCCGGCTTCCGTATATCTTGCACTTGGTCTTGTGAATTTTTCTGTAGCTGTGATGGATTTATAGCTTAATACTTCACCAATTTTTACTTTTGGCAATAGTTTGTCATTGTTTTCATCATCATCATCTTCCGTTTTTACAATACCATAAGCTTTCAGGAAACCATCAAAGATGATCACTTCTCCCTGCGCTTCAAAATGATGTGGCAATGATGCATTTCCGATCTCGATAACAGTTTTTTCAATTTTAGCATTCGCCATCTGGGATGCTAATGTTCTTCTGTAAATCAATTGGTACAACTTACTCAACTGTGCATCTCCAATGCTTTTCACTCCGAAATCCGTAGGACGGATAGCTTCGTGAGCTTCCTGTGCAGAAGATGATTTTGTGGTATAATTTCTTGGAGAAGAATATTCTGCTCCATATTCTGAAATAATCTGTTTTTTTGCTCCTTCAATCGCTTCCTGAGATAGATTCACGGAGTCTGTTCTCATATAGGTAATGAATCCTTCTTCATATAACCTCTGAGCAAGACGCATGGTATTGGTCACATTGTATCCTAACCTTGATGAAGCTTCCTGCTGTAATGTAGAAGTAGTAAAGGGAGCGGATGCGGAACGTGTTCCCGGCTTTGTTTCAACATTCAGAACTTTAAATTCTGTAGTTTTTGCCTGCTCAAGGAATTTTTCGGCTTCGGCTTCTTTTTCGAAGTCTTTTTTGAGTTTGGCAGCGATTTCCTGCTCAGTATTGTTTAAGAAAATTCCGTCAAGTTTAAAGCTTGCTTTTGGTACGAATTCACGGATTTCTTTTTCTCTTTCAACAATCAGTCTTACGGCTACCGACTGTACTCTTCCCGCAGATAGTCCTGGTTTTACTTTCTTCCATAAAACCGGAGACATTTCGAAACCTACAATTCTGTCCAGCACTCTTCTTGCCTGCTGGGCATTCACCAGGTTCTGATCAATATCTCTTGGATTTTCAATTGCTTTTAGAATGGCATTTTTAGTAATCTCGTGGAAAACAATTCTTTTCCTGTTTTCGGGTTTCAGTTTCAATTCATCTGCTAAGTGCCATGCAATAGCTTCTCCCTCGCGGTCTTCATCGGAAGCAAGCCAAACCATATCAGCTTTCTTTACTGCAGCCTTTAATTCTGTCACCAATTTCTTCTTGTCTGCTGAAACTTCGTAATCAGGACTAAAGGTGGCAAGATCTATTCCCATCCCTTTTTTAGGCAGATCCCGGATATGCCCGAAACTGGATTTCACTTCAAAATCCTTACCTAAATATTTCTGAATAGTTTTTGCCTTTGCCGGGGACTCTACGATTACTAAATTTTTCGACATTCTAAAAAAAATTTTTTGCAAAAGTAAACCTTTTTTATTATATACTTTTTGAAATCACATTTTATTTAATAATTCAAGGGGAACAACAAAGAGTCTGTAGAGTATTCCCTCGAAAGTGAACCCTTTTCCGGACATTTCCACCCTGTACAGCAGAGACAGCAGGATAATAGCCATTATAATATAGAATTTCCTGTCGATAACGATTGGTTCATAGACATCAATTGAGTTCCCTTTTTTGAGCATCATCGCAAAAAGGATAATCATCAGCATCATATGAATATACATCCATCTCCCCCAGTCTATGGCCAGATAAAACAATGGAAGAGAGAAGATAAAGGTTCCAATCAATAAAATACATAAAATCTTTCGCCCATTTAGATATTTTAAATAATATCCGATATGAAATATACTTATTCCTAAACTGATAAAGTAGAGCAGATATTCATTAAGGTGTTCTTTAATGTATTGTCTTTCATCAATATTCCAGTAAAAAATCCCATAGGTAGGATGCACTCCTCTTCTGCTCAGAATTTCCAGTGACATTCCTTCATTTACATTTTTCCCGAATAACATAATGACAGCAGCAGGAATAATCACGGCAAGGAAGAATTTAATATATCTTCCGATTTCCAGTTTTCCGTTTTTCACATATAAGGCAATCGCAAAATAAGGGATATAAAAGAGTGTAACTTCATGTAAAAGAGTGCTTATAAAAAGCAGAAAACAGAAAATATATTCTTTCTGTTTTGAAAGCTTATCATGATCTAAAAGGTATACGAAATAAGTAAACAGGAGAAATACAATAAATTCTTTCTTTCCTACATAAGTCACCGTATTCAAAAGCCCTACAAACCCTATAGATGACAATAGAAGAGACAGGTAAAGCAGATCTGTTATTTTATATCTGATAAGCTTTGTATAGCACCAGAAGAACAGTGAAATAATTATAAACTGAAAGAAGTAAACAATATAATTCAGGCTAAGCCCTGTTACATCCTGAATAATAAAAAAGAAACTTCCGGACAACCCTCTTCTTTTGAACCCTCCGTCTTCATAGTTAATGAGCCAGTCTGCAAGAATATAACCATCATCTTTAAGATTAAATGCGAGGGTAAATGCGAGGGTATAAATTGCCGTAACGGCGATAAGAAAATAAATAAAGATCTTAATATTAAAATGTTGTACAAATTTCTCTAACCTCATAGTGTATTTTTAAAATCTGTAAAAAAGAAAAGAGCAAACGGCACTAAGCTTTTCTCAATTTTTTACAAGTGCTAAAATTATGAATTTAGACTTATCCATAGGCATATATTTCTTTTTTTTAATATGATTAAGAGGTAACCTTTATTTTAAAGCTGGAAAACAAACAATAAAGCCGGCTCTATAGTAAACCGGCTATCTTTAAGATTCAAACTATAAAGTTTACTTTTTACCTCAGCAGGCTATTTATTAACAGTAATCAGGTCTTTAGGGATTTCTTTTTCTATTGTAGGTAAAGCTGTGACCTGTTCTTTAGGAATGGGACCTGATTCATTTCCGTTAACATCAAACTTCATTTTTACACACCTGCAGTTCATTCCGAAATAAGGATCATTATTATCATGAAAAGCAATCATACGGTTGGCTGTAGAAGCAGCATCCCAAAGAATATTCACAGGTCTTCCTATATAGTTGGAAAGCAAGACCCCCGTCCAGATTCCCGGATATTGAAAATTGATCATATTATAACTCCCCGCTGCACTTTGATTGGTAATAACACTTCGAAAGCCTCTTGAACCCGAATTCGGATAAATTCCGACACGGTATGACTGATCATTAAAAGCATATCCGATGGTGGATGTTGTGCTTGGGTTTCTAACTCTTGCTCCCAAATAATCGACAATCACACTAAATGCTGTTGCTACGTTTTTGTCTTTTTTATACCAGGGAGAAATCCCGAAATCAAGATTTGTCGTGATGGAAGTTCCTGTAAGATCTGGAATCCGCCATCCTTCCGGACATGGATCAAAAGGCGATTTTTTTGTTCCCCTTCCCCATCTGTCTGGTGCTAAATTGGGTTCATCAGCCAGCCAGTCTGTTCCGTTTGTAAAGTTAGGTGTAGCACTATTGTATGGTGCAAAAGTACTTGGAACCATATACACTAATGGATTTCTTACAGAATAGGTTAAAACTTTTGAAATTTTATCCGCTATTTTATCTGTGGGAGATATGTTCGCATTGGCTGCATTTATATAGGTATTGAAAGGTACAATATAATTTCCGGCCAGATTATTATAAGCAGCTACAGTCAAAGGAGTATAAGCCACTGTCCCGTCCGTTCCCGCAGCTCCTAAAAACACGCTAAAGGAAGCTCTATTATCAGCGTATTGAAAAGTTGGGATCGGGTCTTTCCTTCCCCATTGATAATGCATACCTGTTGATGCCCTGATTTTTGCCAATTCCGCAGCAGTAGGTGTCAAAGGATTTGCAACCACAGGAAAAGCATCTGTAGCTCCCAAATTTCTATCCATAAATTCTGTCTGCAGTGGGGTTGATCCCTTATCAATATAATTTACATAATTTATTACAGCTGAATTGGGTAATTCTGTTGTATAGGAAGTGGAAGCAATGGGAGTATCTGTTACCCAGACATGCCAACTCCAGTATACAGGATTGGTAATACTTCCGTTATGTAAAGTAATCACTGCATTTCCGCTTTGATTTGGATTAATCGTAACGGCAATTTTAGTATTTGAAATCCCTTCCAGGGAATTTGGTGACCCATTAGGAATGGTTACCTTGCTTATAAGGCCTGTATTTGTACTCCAGAGTACATTAGCTTTTAAATTATTGAAACCTGATGTGGAAAGAATGTCTTTATTATTCAACATTGTACTTTGAACAGAAAATGCTTTACTTACAGGAATTTCAAGGGTAGCTAATGTTGTACTTTTTACAGTCTGATAAGTGTTTGGATTATCAATTCCTTCTTTAAATTCAACAACAACAGGTAAATATTCTGTAGGGAATTCATATCTGTCTACTATATACAAAGGGTCTTTTATACATCTGCACGCATTCGCTCCCGAAGTTTCCCCAGCTGCCAGTGGCATATACCAATATCTTCCTTTGACACCAGGAAAAGAGGCATCCGGAATATCCGGCTGACCTTTATCAGGAACCATAAACAATGCCCGGGCCCCTACAACAGGAGTATTATCAAAATGTTTAGCCATAGTTGCCGTCCATAAAGCTGTATGATGCTGGTCTGTATATTGTCCTAAGTGAACTGTAAGCGCCAATTGTCCAGTTCCTGGAAAAATCCCCATATTAAAACCATTCACATTGGATAAGTCAAATCCTGTATTTGCATATAATTTAAACCCTTTCATATAGTTTGGAGTATTGATATCCGTTGGTTTTATCACATGGTATTTATTGCCTTCGAAAGTGTTTTTACCCATATTCGTTCTTACTCCAAAGGGGGAAAAGTCTACCCTCACATCATCTATATAAGTCTGAGAGGCTAAATTTGCAACCAACACAGAAGGAATTCGCCATCCATTCGGACAAGGGTCATAGGAAGATTTATCATGATAAGGTTTCGCGCTGCTGTCATCATTGTAATTCGCACCCACTTTTCCCTGAGAATTGTCTGACCATAAATTTAATTCGGAAAGCTGTGCATCCGGAATGGAAGTGGATTTCCCGAACCAGTTTACCATTAAAGCAGCATTGTTATTATAGTAAGCCGGTCCTGAATTATCATCCTTATTAACGTAGATAAGACTTAATGGATTTTTGACGGAAAGCTTAATATTGTTACTTACTTCAGCATTGGAAAGGAGAACGAATTTTCTAAGATCATCAATTTTCACTGCTCCCGTAAAGTTCTTGGCTCCTCTGTGTCTTACCCGCCCTATTGACCCTGAAACTTCATAAAAATCATCTCCTTTTAGCACCAATGGCGGAATAGGGTCTTTTCTTCCCCACTGATACAGCAGGCCACCGTTTTTATTCCATTCTGTTGCTGTAATTGAATTTCCAACTGCACCCAGGTTTCTGTCCATCCATCTCCATTCTGAATCGGAGATCAGCTCTACAGTTCCATCGTTTTTCTGTCTTGAGACTCCTTTAAAACTTTTATAGGTCGAGCCATTTTCAGGAGTATCAGTCACCCAGATATGCCATGACCAGAAAATTTCACCATTAACCTTTAAAGCAACAACAGCATTTCCTTCTTTGGTTTTATTGATGGGAACTTTTATTTTAGCATTTTCACCTGATCCTACCATTTCAAGGAGATATCCTGCTCCTGATTTTATCAATCCAGGATTGTCTTCCCAAAGAACATCTGCCGTTATCTGCCCTGCAGGAATTCCTGAAGCACCCAAAATTTTATCCTGCTGCCACATCGCATAAGCCTTTTTTACAGGAACATATAAACCTTCATTATTCTGGCTTGGGTCAAATAGATAGCTGTTTGGAGCCTTGGTCCAGTCTCTTACATCCTCATTATTGGCTTTCTTATCTGTATTTCGATTTTTGCCATTAGTTTTCTTTACTCTTCCTGAGGACTCAATAATAGTATCCTGATTACTTTTTTGAGATTTTTCTATCTGAACGATCCGCTTTTTTAGCATTACACCATTCATAGAACAGATACATATCAACACCAGGCAAATGATTGCCGTTATTTTTTTTAGTACTGATTTTTCCATGTCACTGATTTTATATAAACATAAGTACACCCCTATACTTTTGATATAAAAAAGTCATATGATACATAAACAACAATCTAATAAATCAATTATTAAACAAATAATTCAACATAATTATTTTATTAATATAAAATAATCAATACAAAATCAGAGAATCAAAAAATACACCAAAAGTATAAAACATGGTATGAACAATACTTTAATATTTTAGCAACAATTCCATAAAACAAACCTCATATCCTGCATTCAAAAAGAAACAGAGGCATAAAAAAACCGGGAGAAAAAATCTCCCGGCTGATATTTATGAAATAATTAAATTATTCCTTGATAATCTTAACGATACTGTCGGAATTATTAATCCTTATCAGGTATGCACCTGAAATTAAACCAGAAAGATCCGTCTGTTCATTTTCAAATTTGCCTGATTTGATTAACTGTCCGGACATATTATAGATCTGATAATAATATTCTTTTACTTTATCATTTCCTTTGATATATAATATACTCTTTACCGGATTAGGGAATACTTCAAGTTTATTCTGAACAATCTTTTCTTCAACAGCTTTTTTCGCCAAAACATTTGTCGCTCTGGCTGCTGAAACAGTGGTTACCTGTAATCTTGGTATTGGTCCGGCTTCATTTGTTCCATCTGTTTTGACTTTTACACAACGACAACTTGCACCAAAGTAAGGGTCGTTATTATCATGAAATGCCTGAATAAAGTTCTGAGTAACATTGCTGTCATATTTTTTGAGAAGCAGGTTGATTGGTCTGCCATTGAAATTGGAGCTTAAACCCGATGTCCAGAAACCTGTATAAAGACTTCCATTGACATCTCCTTCAGAAGACGCAAAATTAGGAACTGTATTAGTGGTTACACTTCTGTACCCTCTCATTCCTGTAAATATTGCATAGTTACCAATGGTGTAATCACTATTTGGGAACATAAATCCTGCAGTTCTTCTCTTTCCAACTCTCACCTGAGTTCCAAAATTATCTGTTATAATCCTATAGGCACTTGCAGCTCTGTATGATTTTCTATACCACGGACTAAGACCGAAATCTTCCTGTGCTACAGGATTTGAAGGAACTGAGATAACAGATACCGTAGTTACGTCAGGGATTCTCCATCCTTCCGGGCAAGGATCAAAAGGGGATTTTTTATCACCTCTCCCCCAGCGATCAGCACCTAAATTAGGCTCTGCAGCCAACCAGTCTGAACCTTTTCCGGTAGCATCCAAAGTACTCGGCACCATAAAGGCCAATGGATTTTTCACCGAATACGACAATACTTTTGCTATTTTTTCAGAAGGTTTGTCTGTAGCAACAACATTGGCATTGGCAGAATTACTATAGGTTGCATACGGTCTGATATAATTAGTATTATAATTCGATTCAACTAAAGGTGCATAGGTAATTATTCCGTTTGCTGCAGTAGTTCCTGTCCAGTACTTTACAGCATCTGTTTTATAGCGATACTGGCCATAATCAATATCTGATGCCGTTCTATAGGTTGGAATTGGATCTTTCCTTCCCCATTGATAATGAAGACCACCAGAAAGCATAATCTGCTCCGGAGAGCCGGGTAATGCTGTTTCAGGGTTTAGGTTATCCCCATAAATGGTAGGGAATACTTCTACAGCTCCTAAGTTCCTATCCATGATTTCAGTATCCAAAACTTCACTTCTTTTTGCAAAGTTTATATAGTTCACAGCATTGGCATCCGGCTGATCTGTTATATGACGATTGGACCCGATAGCCGTATTGGTTACCCAAATATGCCAGCTCCAGTAAACCGGATTTGTGATACTTCCATTATGCAATGTAACAACCGCGTTACCACTTTTATTTGGATTGATGATAACTTTTATTTTTGAACTACTGATTGCTGATAAAGAACCCGGCTGATCTACAGAAACCTGTTTAATCAAACCTGTATCTGTTGTCCACAGAACATTTGTTTTTAAATTATCAAAACCTGAAGCATTTAATACATCAGGATTATTTAATAATTGACTCTGGGCAGAAAAAGCTTTACTGATTGGAATTTCAATTGTAGATTCTGCAGTAGATTTTACCATTGTATAGGTGTTTGGATTATCCAATCCATCCATGTACTGTCCTTCTGCAAAGTAATCTGTAGGGAAATCATAATCGTTAACCACATATAAAGGATCTTTGATACATCTGCAACCATTGGCCCCAGAAGTTTCCCCCATAGATAACGGCTGATAGAAATACCTTCCGTTAATATTCGGATAGCTTGGATCTGGAATATCAGGTTGTTCTTTATCAGGAACCAGAAACAGAGCTCTGGCTACGATGGATGGAGAGGCATCGAAATGTCTGGTCATCGTTGCAGTCCATAAAGCTGTGTGATGCTGGTCTGTATACTGCCCTTCATGTCTGTTAATAAGCAACTGTCCGGTACCCGGAAATTTCCCCATATTAAATCCACCTATACTGGAAAGGTCATACCCTACATTCGTATACAGTTTAAATCCTTTCATAAAGTTAGGCGCCCCTGCATCTGTAGGTTTGATAATCTGATAAGAGTTTGCTTCAAAAGCATTCTTACCCATATTGGTTTTCACCCCAAGAGGAGAGAAATCAATTCTAATATCATCAATATAAGTCTTTGATCCTCCATTAGCTACTAAAACAGAAGGAACCCTCCAGCCATTAGGACACGGGTCATAAGACGATTTATTTTTATAGGGCTGTGCATCATCATCTCCCAAGTAATTGTCTCTATATTTTCCTTCGGAATTATCAGACCATAAATTAAGCTCGGAAAGTCGATTGCTACCAAAATCAGGTGATTTTCCAAACCAATTTAACATGAGCGTCTTAGCACTGTCATAATATGCGATATCTGCACTATTATTCCCCACATAGATTAGGCTTAAAGGATTTTTAACGGCAAGTGACAGGTTATTTTTCACATTCGCACTGGCCAATGGAACAAATTTTCTAAGTGCGTCAATTTTAACTGAGTTTGCCGTATACTGGGCATTTCTATGTCTTATTCGTCCTATTGAACCTGACACTTCATAAGAATCATTTCCCTTAGCTGTTAAAGGAGGAATCGGATCTTTTCTACCCCACTGATAGAGCAATCCACCATTTTTATTCCAGTTTCCTGAAGTTAAAGAATTACTCATTGCCCCTAAGTTTCTATCCATCCATCCCCAATCTGAATCCGGAATCAACTCTACAGTCCCATCTTTCTTTTGTCTTTTTAGCCCTGCGAAACTCTTATAAGCAGAACCATTAGTAGGGTCATCCGTAACCCAGATATGCCACGACCAATAAACCTCACCACCAACTTTTAATGCAATAACAGCATTTCCTTTTTTAGCCTTATTAACAGGAACTTTTATCATAGCATCTTCTCCAGAGCCAATCATCTCAAGGCTATAATTAATGCCTGATTTGATCAAACCATGGGCGTCCTCCCATAAAACATCGGCCGTAACCTGTCCTGCAGGAATATCAGACCCACCAATGTATTTATCCTTCTTCCACATAGCAAATGCCTTTTTAACCGGAATATAAAGACCGTCTGCACTATTTCCTGTCTTATCTTTTCCAGTAAAAATATAACTATTAGGAGCTTTAGTCCAGTCTGCAACACTATAATCTGAAACAGCTCCTGTATTTACCGTAAAACAACCCAGTGAGCACTCCGAAGTATCATCATAAGCCATAGTAGAGCCAAAAACACCAGTATATTTAATGAATTTGAATACTTCTTTTTCAACATCCTGCATAGTCCTTTTAGGCTGATATGATGTAGTAACATCATTTCTTAAGGCTCCCACACCGTATAAAGTCATCTCTGAAGTATTAGAAATGATAAGGTTTTCAGATCCAGGGCCTCTTCTTGCCACATTGTTTGTATATCCGAAATAAGGAGCTCCATAATTGCTTGTACTGTTTGGAGTAAGATCTATATAAGTCCCATCATTTTTATAAATTCTTAATCCGGTTGTAATACTCGAAACAATCACAACAGGTTCCTGATCTGGAATAAATTCAGCCAAATTCTTCCACGTCCTGTTGTACATGTTAAAATACCTGCTTTCTATAAAGGTTGGACTTTTCCAGTTAAAATATCCCGGACCATTAGGTTCTCCCGGCCATTGGCTAAATTTCACAAAGAGTCCGTTAGCTGAGAATTTACCGGCAAACATATACACAGGATCATCATAACTATACAGATAAGGTATAGGATGCCCTGCAGCTTCATTGTATATAAATTCAGGAGTAGCCCCTAATGTATCACTAACCGCTCCTGTATTGACCAATTTTACAGCTTTACTGCCATTTGCATCTGCAATCAGATCTGATGGATGAGTGGGTGCAAATACAACATCATTTTTTTTATTATCCATCAGGACATTACTCAGTTTATTCCAGGAATAAGCAGATGTCACCCTGTCTTTCACTCCAACCACTTTTCCACTGCTGTTTGTAATCAGTGACCCATCCTTCTTAGGCGTTAAGAGCATTGTATATTCATTTTCATCCAGATCACAGTTAGAAGCAACATAATCACTAAGCTTATAATGGCTTATACTTTTGTCCCATACAACACTATTGAAATTGCTAAGATTAGTATCCGAACTCAGTTCCACTTTTACCTTATAAGAACTTTGAGCAGAAGCAGGAAGTTCAAAACGCGCCGTGAGAATTTCATTGTACTGGTTATAGGAATACAAAGTCTTACACCATCCGGTAACCCAATTGCCCTGTGCATCCTGATATCGGATCGACAGTTTTATATGATCACTGGTAAAGGGTTTTGTAAGCTTTCCGCTCATCACAACCAACCCTTTCTGATTGATATTCTGATTGATAACGATCAGCGGATCCAGATCATAAGTAAAAGGAGTAACAGGGGGGTAAAGCCTGGAATTTAAAGATTTCCCATACGTTTCCGGAGGCGAAAATTCCCGCGAAAAAGCATGAGTTGACACCACGCAGAATGCTGTTGCCAAAATTTTGGAAATAAATTTTGCTTTCATAACGTTGTTGTTTGAATAAATGTGTTAAAACTTGATTATTTTTTTCCGAAAAGATGGTATCGGATACAATAGGAAAAGTAAGTGTGAATAAATTCACTTGAATTGGTGTTCATCATGGTTTATTTGTGTTTTTAGTTTAAAAAATCTGTTCAGCTAGGGAAAGAATTTTCACAAATATATGAAAAAACAGATTCAGGTGACATAAATCGACAATAATCTATTAAACAACCGTTTAACATTCAAATAAGAATATTCTATCTGAGAAATAATCCAATAGTAAAACAAGCCTTTCCGGAATATAAAATTTACTCTTTAAATCCAGAAGAAATAAAAAAAACGGTAATGATACCGTTTCTTATTTAATATTTTTAAGCATTGATTTTAATTTTTTCTGAATCGGAGGCTCAAGATATTCTGCAACCACATATGCTACAGGAATTACAAGTGAAAATGAAATAATGGGTAAAAGCCAGTAAGGGACCGTAATAAATCTATCTATTTTCAGCATCCATGAAATCATCATATTTTCATGCAATAAATAAACAGGATAACTCACAAACCCCACAAAAGTAAACAGCCTCATCGAAAAGAAACGCTCCATTCGCTTCCAGAATAACGCTCCTACAAAAACAAGAACCAAAATAATAAGATACACGTTTCTGGTCATATCCTGAAGCCTGTACATATAAAACATGGCACATATTGTGGCAATTACAAAAGCATACAGATATCTTTTATCTCTTTCTTTATAGTAAATATACATGAGTGCACCAGATACAAACCACCCGAAATAGACGAAGTTTCCAATATAGGCTTTACATTTCAGCAATTCCGGAGGAAGCAAGTGATGGAATTCCAGGATCTGATACGACACAGCCACCAAATAAATGATAAAGATCCCTAACAACGCCATGTTCCTTTTAAACATATAATAAAGCGCACCGAAAATCATATAAAACTTTACTTCAATATACAAGGACCAGAATGATGATTCCAGAACAGGAAAGTCGGTTTTAAAAATACGCTCCAGCAATCCCTCATCCACGAATAGAATTCCGGGAAGCAAAGATTTAAGCTCAGGAATCCCCAAAGGTCTTTCATAAAAGAATCCAGCTGTAATATAGATAATTAAGGAGCATATCAGCATGCTGGGGAAAAGCCTCACCCATCTGTTTTTGATAAACTGAATAAAGCCTGTTGTTTTTTCCATAGACATCAGAATGACAAACCCGGATATCAGAAAGAACAACTGCACGCCCAGATCTCCATATTTTACCAGCAGATTGTCTTTGAACAAATCCCCGAAAGGATAATGTTTGCTCCAAATATAATATCCATGAAAAAGAAAAACCAACAAAATTGCAAGTCCTCTTAAACCGTCTAAAACTAATATTCTATTTTTCTGTTCAGCCATAAATCATAAAATATAAAACCTCTTACGGAAGAATATGGTTGTGATAGAGATCTATTGTAAATCTACCTGCTGTAATATTTTTAAAGCTGGAAAATACCACAAAATTAAAAATAACCAAAGCTACAATGAAGCTGTGTATAGCGGCTCTCATCCCTTTAGAAACCACAAACATCGTATTGGGAATTAAAATATAGGAAAATGCAAGGAAAGTCCCCGTTAATCTGGACGAGAAAATCGGGTTATTCCTAAAAATAAAATAGAAACAGATTCCTATTACAGTATAATTCCGATGATACTCGTAGTAAGGATATTTTTCTTTCATTTTTGTATCAAAAATAAACAGGAAGGCAGTACAGATAGCCAGCATCGCCTCCGGAATTCCGAAACCTCCGTTCAGTCGCTCTACAGATTCATCCACATAACCATTGAACCCTTCCACCAGGGTACTTTCGGAGGCAAAATTCCCCAATATATCCCCAAAGTACCGGTATACTTCAAACGGAGAAAGAAATACTGATATCAGAATAAAAAGAAGCATCCAGAATTTATTCAACGGAACTCTGGCGATCCAATACATTGGAAGCATCAGATAACAAACATTGTGAATACCTGCTGCAAGATAGATCCATAAAAGATACATCCATAAATTCCGTTCTTTAATATACCGTATTGCCCAATATGCCATGAAACACCCTAAGTTTTGCCTGATCTGTCCACTCTCTCCAATAAAGAAGCCCGGAATAAAGACAAAAACCAAAAAGGTAAAAGGATAATGGGTATTTTCTTCAACAAATTTTGTTTTAAAAAAAGTTACCAATGCTGCTATTACAAAGGTCAGCATGTAGAAAGGAGCATCAAAAATATTGATCAGAATCTTATTGATCAACACATAGAGCCACTCCTGCTCCATCACCTGCGGCCCCTTTATTGAAAGAGCTGCAAGAAAAATACTCAGATAATCTTTCGTATCAGAATACACATAGATTCCCACATAACTTCCATAATCCGGCCCCACATCATCACGAAATCCTGCAATAATGACAAGAAATACCGCCAAAATATAAAGCGCCTTTTTATTCGTTTTCCCGGAATACACTTCCTGAAAACTGAAAATCAGCATATAAATGACTGCAATGATATAATAAGGGTGTAATAAATTCATTAGACGGTTATGGTGTTTTTAAATTGATACGAAGTAAATATAAACCCCGTGAGAATTAAAGGAATAAATAACCTTACTTCCCAGAAGAGTCCCACCATCGCAATCATTATCAGATAAGGCAGGGAAAAGAAAAGGTACTTTCTGATCAGTATTTTTCCTTCGTTATTACACAATATATAACTGAAATATACACTTATCATCCCAAATAAAAGCCCGCTTATATTAAAAGGACTGCTGAAGTTATCCAGAAAATAAATTCCTTCCACAAAAGATGCGTCCTGATGGATCATCATTCTAAGCCCGGCATAAGGAATGATAAAGGCAATCACCAAAAACACAAGTTCTCTGATGAATGTAAAATCCCGATTTTTAAGTTTTTTAAAATCAATGCAGACTGCAGCAAAAAAAGAAATATTCAGGCATGAAGTCTCTCTTGCCAATGTTGAAATACATACAACTGCACATAAAAGGATAAAGTCCGAAATATTCCTGTTCTGCAAATATTTCAGGGAAAGCAATGCTCCCCAGAGATAAAAGAAAATGGCAATAGAATCACAATTGGTAGGCACATACTGCACGATAACGATAAAGAATATGGCCAGCAAATGGATCAGTCTCCTGATATTCAAAGACAAAAGAGCTCCTACAGATTTTAGTTTAAAAATCATATGTAAAATGATCGAAGACAGCACAAAAAAGAAACTGTTGATCAGAAAAATGCTATGATAAAAGAGTGTTCCCTGCTTTAAAAGAAAACTCTTAAGAAAGGGAAGATAATTGTTTACAAAGAATGTTACTGCTTCTGTAACATGTACACTCAGATAATTGGGTATTACTCTGTAAGCATATACCGAAGCAAACATAAAGTCTGGAGCCTTATCCATAGTCTTCAATCTTACATAGGAAGATTCAAAGCCATAGTAAGACATCGCAAACAGCAGAAACGGGAGTACTGCAACAAATAGGAATCCGTTTATTTTTTCATCATTTTTTGTCAACATATCAAAAACAGATTCTTATTTTTTGAATAATAATTGTGGTTTAAAATACATTTCATCAAAAGGGAACTTTTGCAAAAGTAGAATAATTTTTCATTCTGCCTAGAATATTTTATTGATTTTCAGACAAAACTTATCCCTAACTATTTTGATGTAACTCTTAAAAATTTAAATTTGCAGACTTGATCCAAATGCAATGCATCGCTTTTTTATATTTTTATATTATCTGATTTCCAGAAATAAAATCCTTTCTGTATTTACAGCCTTAGGAATTGCCGCTTTATGTCTTTTTTTTGCTTCAAAGATTAATTTTGAAGAGGACATCAATCAGATCATCCCTAAAAATGAAAAATCGGATCTTACAGCAAAAGTGCTTAAGCAGCTTAACTTTTCGGATAAGATCATCGTTATCATAGAAAATAAATCCAGCGAAGACAGCTTCCAGCTTTCTGAAACCGCTGATACTTTTTTACGGAAAATAGAGCCTTTACAAAGATACATAGGTACTGTTCAGGGGAAAGTAAATGATAATGAAATTTCAGAAACCTTTGACTTCGTCAGTCAGAATCTGCCTTTATTTCTCAATGAAAACGACTACAAAGAGATTCAGGAAAAGCTTGGGAAGGATAGTATTGCCAGGCGAATAGAAGATAATTATATTTCATTGGCTTCACCTACCAGCCTTGTCACTAAGGAATTTATCAAAAAAGACCCTCTTGGGCTGACCTTTTTAGGAATCAAAAAATTAAATGCCTTAAACATCAGCAAGGATTTCAAACTGGAAGACAGCTATATTGTAACCAAGGATGGAAAAAACCTTTTGCTGTTTATAGATCCTAAAAACAAAAGCAATGATACCAAGGCTAATGAAACCTTCGTTGATGAACTTGATACGATAAAAGATAATCTTAATAAACAGTTCAAAGGAAAAACAGAGATCAGCTATTTCGGATCTCCGGTGATTGCTGTAGCCAATGCCAAACAGATCAAAAAAGACATTCAGAATACAGTTGTCATTTCAATGACAGTACTTTTGGTCCTGCTGATTTATTATTTCAGGAACTTCTTTACCCCTATCATTGTATTCCTTCCGACAGTCTTCTCAGTTCTGCTGGCTTTAATGGTATTGTATTTTATTAAGGATAAAATCTCGGCCATTTCATTAAGTGTGGGAGCTATTCTTATCGGAATTACCATAGATTATGCCCTGCACATTCTTACCCATTACAAGCACAATAACAATATTGAAGAACTCTATAAGGAAATTACCCAACCCATAATATTGAGTAGTGCGACAACTGCAGTTTCTTTTTTGTGTCTGGTATTTGTACGGTCAGAAGCATTAAAGGATCTGGGACTTTTTGCAGCCATTACAGTTATTTTATCTTCTGTTACCGCATTAATTATTGTTCCCCAGCTTTATCAGCCTAAACATACTGAAGAAAATCATAACATCAATTTCATTGATAAGATCGGATCTTATCCGTACGAAAAAAATAAACCTTTGATTATAGGATGTTCTATAGTCATCTTAGCATGTTTATTTGGATTCAGGCATGTTGGGTTTAATGAAGATATTGGTGACCTGAATTATATTCCGAAGGAAATGAAGATCAGTGAGGCAAAACTGCAAAAGCTTTCGGATATTACTTCAAAATCTATTTATACGATCTCTTACGGAAATTCTGAAGAGCAGGCTTTGGCAAGAAATTCCCAGTTAAATACATTCCTTGAGCAAGAGAAAAAAGAAGGTAAAATATTAAGTTACAATTCAATTGGAGGTATTGTTCTGTCTGAAAAAGATCAGCAAAAGAAAATTACTGAATGGAAAAACTTCTGGAATGACAGCAAAAAGAGCCAGACGGTCTCTGAATTAGTCAGTAACGGAAATAAATTCGGGTTCAACAGTTCGGCTTTTGACAATTTCAATGAAATTTTAAATAAAAACTACTCTACGTTAACCATCAGGGACTATGAAAAGGTGAAGGCACTCCAGATTTCAGAGTTTATGAGCCATGAAAAAGATTTTTATACGGTTTCGAATGTGGTAAAGGTTGACGAGAATAAAAGAGATGCCTTTATCAAGGATATTGAAAAGAAGCATAATGCCCTGGCAATTGACCGTCAGCAGATGAATGAAAACTTTTTAGGTTTATTAAAAAGAGATTTCAATACACTGATCAATTATTCTCTTCTGGCTATTGTTTTAACAATTATCGTTTTCTTCAGAAATTTTGAACTAACGGTTCTTACCATGTTCCCTATTGTTCTAACCGGAGTAGTGACAGCCGGGCTTCTATATTTTATGGGACTGGAACTGAATATCTTCAGTACCGTAGTATGTACATTGGTCTTTGGAGTTGGAGATGACTTCAGTATTTTCCTTACCCAGGCTATGCAAAAAGAGCATACAACAGGAAAAAATGAACTTCCAACGTATAGAACATCTATTATTCTGGCAGTATTTACAACCATTTTGTCCATCGGATCTCTGATTTTTGCCAAACACCCGGCTTTACATTCATTAGCTTTGGTAGCATTGATTGGAATGTTCTCTGTGATTATCATTACTTCTACTCTATATCCGTTCTGGTTCAGATTATTGATTACCAACAGGGCAAAAAAAGGACTTTCTCCAATTACATTCAGATTATTGATCGTGTCAGTCATCAGCTTTTTATATTATGGGCTTGGAGGAATGCTATTTTCTGCTGTGGGAAGTTTCTTTGTGAAAAACTCAAAAGGGAAAACTCTGGATATCATTAAACTTATTTTAGCTAAGTTTTTAACTTCCGTGCTATATTCGAATCCATTTGTAAAGAAGAAGGTCATTAAAAATCCCAATGAAGATTTTAGTAAACCAGCTGTTATTATTGCTAACCATACTTCTTTTTTAGATACACTGGCGATTGCAATGGCCACTCATAAAATCATTTATTTAGTGAATGACTGGGTGTACAAATCTCCGGTGTTTGGTAAACTGGTTAGGGCATTAGGCTTTTATCCGGTTTCTCAGGGCATTGAAAATGGGATGGATAAACTGAAGGAAAAAATTGCACAGGGCTATTCTCTTGTTGTTTTCCCTGAAGCGGAACGTTCCTACACCAATGATGTTAAAAGATTTCATAAAGGAGCCTTCTATCTTGCAGAACAGTTTGAATTGGATGTTCTGCCTTTATATATCCACGGAAATTCTGAAGTTCTCCCAAAAGGGGATTTCATTATCTACGATGGAAGCATCACTGTAAAAGTGGGCGACAGAATCAGTAAAGATGATGTAGCTTTTGGTAAAAACTATTCTGAAAGAACAAAAAAGATCAATGCTTATTACAGAGATGAATTTGCTAAACTGAGAGAAGAGATTGAGGATGAAAATTATTTTAAAAAGCAGTTGTTCCTAAGCAATTTATATAAGGATAATGAAGTGGTAACAGAAGTAAAGAAAGATTTTAAGGCTAATAAATCGGTTTACTTTGAACTGAATAAACATATTGCCACAGATGCCAATATCCTGCATATTTCAGATGATTTTGGTCAAAAAGATGTATTACTTACTCTTTACCAGGCAAGCAGACGAATTTTTTCCTGGATCAGGAATGATGAAAAAAGAGCAACAGCAGTCCATAATTATCTTGTAAAAAGAAGAAAGATACATTATATAAAAGATTTGTCTGAAGTGAATAAAAGTATTGATGTCCTTCTGATTTCAGATGATAGTTTTGATCTTAATGAAATTCAGGTTCTTCCTGAAACCATCATTTTTATCAACAGCAAAAACTCGGGGATAGAAAGTGAAAATTATACATTAGAATTTAGTTCTGAATCATTAAAAGTATTTAAAACTAAATAATAAATATGAAAAACATATTTTTGTAAACGCTAAAAAGATTCCATGAAAAAAAATATACTTGTCATATATTATTCCCAAACCGGCCAGCTGGAAGATATCGTGAGAAATATAGCCAAGCCTTTTGAAGTTCAAAAGGAAGAATATGATATTACCTATTATAATATTCAGCTAAAGGAAGATTTTCCTTTTCCCTGGCCAGGTGATGTTTTTTTCAACACCTTTCCGGAATCTTATTTACAAATCCCTAAAGAAATTGTACCGCCTTCAGAAGAAGTACTGAACAAAAAGTATGACCTCATCCTGTTCGGATATCAGGTATGGTATCTCACACCCTCTATTCCGATCATTTCATTTTTGAAGAGTGGCTATGCAGAACGCATCCTTAAAGACACTCCTATAGTTACCATTTCCGGAACCCGGAATATGTGGATGCTTTCTCAGGAAAAACTGAAAGTATACCTCAGAGACCTGAAAGCCAAACTTGTAGGAAACATCGCATTGGTAGACAGACATGATAATTACACCAGTGTACTTACTATTCTCCGCTGGCTGACTACAGGACAAAAGGAAAAATCAGGAATGCTTCCGGCAGCAGGAGTTTCAGATGAAGAAATTACAGGATCAGTAAAATACGGAACGATCATTGAAAGACATTTCAAAAACAATGATTTCGAAAATCTGCAACCTGATCTTGTAAAAAACGGAGCCATTGAAATCCGCCCGTTTTTAGTACGTGTAGAAAAGGTAGGAAACAAGATTTTCACGGTGTGGTCTAATCTGATTATCAAGAAAAAAGAGAAACGTCCATTGCTGATAAAATTCTTTAAGGTATATTTGATGGCAGCGATATGGATTATCTCACCTGTCGTTTTGGTGTTACACCTGCTTACAACCCCTATATTTTGGTTTAAAAGACAAAAACAAAAAAGATATTTACAAGGAATTAATTTAAAATAGAATGTACGACGTATTTATAACAAAAGCTTCAAAATATTTACCCAATGAACCGGTATCAAATGAGGAAATGGAAACATATCTTGGGCTTATCAATGACGCACCTTCTAAAGCCAGATCACTTATTTTAAGAAATAATAAAATTACTACAAGATATTACGCTTTAGATACAGAAGGAAACCCTACGCATTCCAATGCACAGCTTACCGCAAAAGCAATCGAAGGACTTTTTGATGAAAATTTCAAAAAAGAAGATATGAAGCTCTTATCCGTAGGAACTACGTCTCCGGATCAGATCCAGCCTTCACATGCTTCTATGGTTCATGGCGAGCTGAACATCGGAAAATCTATTGAGATCAACACAGCTACCGGACTTTGCAACTCAGGGATGAATGCCCTTAACTACGGATTCCTTTCGGTAAGAGCCGGAGTACAGGAAAGCGCAGTATGTGCAGGTTCTGAAAGAATGTCTGCATGGATGACGGCAGATAAATTCAATCATGAAGCTGAAAATTTAATATTATTAGAAGAAAGACCTATTATTGCTTTCAAAAGAGAATTCCTTAGATGGATGCTTTCTGACGGAGCAGGTGCTTTTTTATTAGAAAATAAACCCAGAGAAAACGGAATTTCTTTAAGAGTGGAATTTATCGATTTCTATTCTTATGCTCATGAGATTGAAGCATGTATGTATGCAGGATGTGACAAACAGGAAGACGGAAGCTTAAAATCATGGGCAGATTATCCATCTGACGAATGGCTGAAGCAATCTATTTTCGCTATCAAACAGGATACAAAGATTCTGGATAAATACATTCTTGTAAAAGGTGCTGAAAGCTTAAGGGCTTCTTTCGATAAACATAATCTGGATCCTGAAAAAATTGACCACGTATTGGCTCATATCTCTTCGGGGTATTTCAAAGACGGGTTAAAAGAAGAATTTGCTAAAAAAGGAATGGATTTCCCTGCTGAAAAATGGTTCTACAACCTTTCTGACGTAGGAAATATCGGAGCCGGATCTATCTTCATTGCCTTAGAGCAACTGATGAACTCCGGAACATTGAAAAAAGGAGAAAAAATTCTTCTTTGCGTTCCTGAAAGCGGAAGATTTGCCTATTCTTGCTCTTTATTAACCGTTTGCTAATGGAAAACAGACTGCCAACATCCGATAAAAATTTTGTAGAAAGCCTTATTCCACAACGTGCCCCATTTGTCATGGTCCATGAGCTGTCGGAATATTCTGAAAACCATCTTATTTCCGGATTTGAAATTAAAGACGGTAATCTATTTGTTCAGGACGGATTTTTTCAGGCTTCCGGGCTGATTGAGCATCAGGCACAGAGTGTAGCACTTCATACAGGGTACAAGTATTATCTGCTTGGAAAAGACGCTCCTACAGGATACATTGGAGCCATCAAATCTTTTGAAGCTGAAATATTGCCTAAAGTTGGGGATCATCTGAAATCGGAGGTAACCATCCTCAATGAAGTAATGGGAGTAACTCTGGTGGACATCGTTACGAAATTAAATGGTGAAGTAATTGCAAAATCTCAAATGAAAACTGCTGTAAAATAACTTTTAATGGAAATCAGGGAAGAAAATATCATCAATATTCATAACTTTTTACCGCATCGTGAACCGATGCTTATGGCAGACTATATTCTGGAACTGACCAAGGAAAAAGTAGTGACTTCCTTTGAAATAAAAGAAAACAATATATTTGTTCATAATAATGAATTTGTAGAAGCAGGTTTAATTGAGAACCTGGCACAGACCTGTTCATCCATCCTTGGACAAAGCTTTTTTGAAAATCCTGAAGCCAATACCAAGGTGATAGGCTTTATCACTAATATTAAAAAGATTGAGGTTTTCGGGCTTCCCAAAGTAAATGACAAGATCATTTCAAAAGCATCACTGATTTCCCAGTTTGAAAATATCTGCCATATCTTCTGCGAAACGTTCAACAATGATGAATTGTTGATAAGAGCAGAGATTAACCTGTTTATTCAGGAGGTAAAATCATAAAAAGAAAGAAAAAGACTTTAAAAGCTGTACGTTTCGTGCAGCTTTTTGTTTTACAATGATTGATATTTTTTCTTTATGTTTTAACGCTACGGTCGCAAAGAAAGTGCTTATTTCTATTTTTTTAAGTTCGCAAGGGCGTTTCACCCAGCTAAGATTCCTGACTATTTTTGAGAGAGAGGGTATTGTGTCCCCAATAAATAGGTTTTGGTTAAAGCCAAAGTAATTTTATTTTTTATTTAGGAAAGCTTTTAGCCCTCCTCTATTGAATTAAAACCCAACAAACTGATCAAAGATATTTCTTTCTTCCCTTGCTAAGTGAAACGTCTTTACGATCGAAAATATCCACAATGGATAATCCTTTTGCGAACTCTTGAGTTAAAAACAATAACCCAACACCTTATAAATGATCGCACCTATTTGTGGAATTATTTGTAACATTTATGCTTAAACAGTATTATATTTCACGTGAAACATTCTACAATTCTGTGGAACATTCACTATCAGACAAATACCATATTCAAACAAAAAAGTGGAACATTTCTGCTCCACTTCACCTATTATTAAAACTAAAATATTAGTATCCGAAAATCTCTTCAAGAGACAATTCCTGGAACTCTCCCATCTTGTTGATGGATTCCATATTCAGGTTTTCTTTTTTACCGATGATCGCCGTATTGTATTGTACAGGTTTCACCTCAGTGTTGTAGAATCCTGTAAGCTGAGGCAATGTCAGCCCCTGAATTTCAGCGTATGTATCTTTTCTGATATCATAATCAACACCTAGCTTTTTAAGTGCCAACTGACTAAAGAAAATATTCGTTCTGTTGATTCTGTTGGATGCAATCTGTTTCAATGCTGACCCTTTTGCATTTTCAAACTGTGTTGGAATCTGTGGTAATTCAGCCATTAGCTCACTCATTGCATTTACAGCTAAAGGAAGTTTATTGGACTGTGTTCCAATATAGTTGGTAATATAGTTAGCATGCCCTTTTTCTGAAGCGTTAGCATAAGAAACATAAGCAGAATAAGCTAAAGATTTACTTTCTCTGATCTCCTGGAAAACAATAGAAGATAAGCCTCTTCCGAAGTATTCATTGAACACATTTGCTTTTCCGAAATTGTTTAGGTTTACAGGGCTTGCTTTTGCTACTTTAGCCATTTCCATCTGTACCATATCATAGTTTGTGAAGTATACTTTTCCTGTTGTAGCAGGTTCTGCATATTCCTTAGCTTTTGCAGGCTGCAGACTTGTATTGGTGATATAAGGTTTTACAGCATTTTCCATACCTGCCTGATCTTTTCCGTAAAGCAGTATCTGGTAAGGATATTGGTTCAGCGTTTTTACCTTTTTCATTAATTCTGTAGCATCAATGCTCTCAAGGCGTGATTTGGAGATAACATCTATCATTCTGGACTCCTTTCCATATTTTGCATAGTTGGAAAGTGCTCCCATAATTCTTACTTTATCTTTCTTACCTGCCTCTCTCGCCTCAAGAATTGTTTTTACCGTCTGGCTGTAAACTGCTCTATCTGCCTTTACATTTGATAACCAATGATTCATTAATTCTACCCCTTTCTTCATATTGCTTTCAAGCCCGGATAAAGTAATAGTCGTTTGGTCATTCGATGTTATGAATCTATAAGAAACCCCCAGCTTATAGAACTCTTCCTTCAGTTGCTCCGGAGTATATTTATCCGTTCCAAGGTATTCGAAAACAGTACCTGCCAGCGAAAGTTCTTTATCATTATCTGTTCCGAAAGGGAAAACATAACTTATCTGAGCAATTTCATTGTATTTATTCTTTACAAAATTCACCGTTTTGTCTTTTATCTTTGAAGTATGAATCGCAGTTTTATAATCGATGAATTCAGGCTTAATTTCAGCAACTTTAGTATTTAAAATATCTTTAAGGAAAGGCGATTGAGCTTCCCTGTTCAGTTTAATAGGTGTAATTCCCGGATTTTCTACACGAACAAGCTTATCATTCACTCCCTTTTCTTTGTAAACAACCACATAGTTATCCTTAAAGAAATCATTGGCAAACTTTACAACATCAGCCTTAGTAATCTTTTCGTACTGATTGATCTCATCCAGCTCCTGCTCCCAGGTTCTCCCCTTAATATAAGAGTCGTAAAGCTCAGTAGCCAGGCCGTCAGCTGTTTCAAAACCTTTCATACGCTGAACTTTCTTATCATTTACAATAGCTTTAAGAAGCCAATCCGGAAATTGTCCTTTTTTAACCAGATCAAGCTGGTCCAATAACAATTTTTTAGCTTCATCAAAACTCTGCCCGTCCTTAGGTGTAACAGATAATGCAAACATTCCATACATTTTGAATGGAGATTCATAAGCACCTGCACCTAAAGTTTTTTGCTTTTGATTGATATTAAGGTCGATCAACCCTGCATCTCCTCTGTTGCTTAGAATTTCAGCGACTACATCTGCAAGTCTAGCCTCCTGCGTTCCATAAGAATCCGTTCTCCACGCCATTGTCATTCTTGGAGTAGAGGGGCTTTTTACTGTTCTGGAAACAACCTGATTCATTGGAGCTTCCGTCACCATCTTTTTCATCGGAATATCCTTGTATTTGAAGGATCCGAAATATTGGTCAACTAACTTTATAGTTTTATCGAAATCTATATCTCCAACCAATACTACCGCCATATTATTAGGCACATAGTAGGTATCAAAATACTTGTGTATAGCGACCATTGAAGGGCTTTTCAGGTGTTCAGAAGTCCCGATCGTGGTTTGCTGTCCGTTGGGATGTTTTGGAAAAAGGGCTTCCATCAATGCATAGTTTACCAAACGTCCGTCATTATCCTGAGCTCTGTTGTACTCCTCGTACACGGCTTCCAATTCTGTATGGAAAAGACGAAGTACCAGTTCTGAAAAACGTTCCTTTTCAACCTTTAACCATTTTTCCAGCTCATTGGATGGAATATTGTTTTTGTAAACAGTTTCATCCAGCCAGGTATGTGCATTGGTTCCTGTGGCACCTAATGAAGAAATAGCTTTATCATATTCATTCGCAATGGCAAATTTTGAAGCTTCCTGAGATACCTCATCTATCTTTTTATACAGCTCTTGTTTCTTTGCCGGATCCTTCTCTGCTTTATGCTGTTCATAAAGATCGGAAATCTGCTGTAATAAAGCTTTTTCTTTTGCCCAATCCTGGGTTCCAAGATGCGAAGTTCCTTTGAAGACCATATGCTCTAGGTAGTGAGCAAGTCCCGTATTATCACTTGGGTCATTATTAGATCCCGTTCTTACCGGAATATAAGTCTGGATTCTTGGGGCATCTTCATTTTTTGCCAGATAAACCTTCAATCCGTTTTTCAGAGTGTAGACTCTTACTCCTGCCTGGTCATTCTTTACTGTTTCATAAGTATAACCCTGAGCATCAGTTAATTTCTGAGTATCGAATTTCTGAGCCATAGCACTAAGCATGCAGAAAAGCGAAACAGAAATAAAAATTTTTTTCATAGTTAGTATTTAATCGTTATTTTTTTATCCAAATTTCAAATCCATTAGTCTTATAATATGGGGTACTTGTTACAGCTTCCATCATAAGTATTAACAGTATTTCTTAAGATTTCATTACATCCCGATAGTTAAACATCCTTGTTTTAAAAACTGAGAAAAACAGATTTTTTTATACTATCTGAGCCTGAAGGATGAAGATAAAGTTAATTCATGCCTTATATAAACGGAAAAATAAATTCATAAGTACTGAAGTGTAAGCCCTGACCAAAACACTGATATCACCTCTATTTCATAACAATATCATGATCAGGTTTGGCATAATTTTCATATTATGTATTTTCACTATTTTAGCCACCTGATTAAAAGAATCAAAACAGGTGAATCTCATTTCATCTGAAATCTAAAAAATTAAACATTCAGATGAAAAAACAAGACCTGCCTCAAGACGAAAGTAATCTGAAATCCGCTAACATGACAGAAGTTCTGTATGTAACGGATGAAAATGATAATTATACAACAGCCAACAGTACGGGCTGGGATGCCAAAAAAGCAGCTTTGGCCGAGTCCATGGAACTGATACATGAGAGAATTGAAGAAGCCAAACAGAACGTTGCCAATAATATTGTAAGCCCTATCGTTTATTTTATGGAACATAATAAAATGGATCTGGGAGTATTGGCCTCTTATGTAGGAATGTGGCAATGGAGGGTAAAAAGACACTTCAAACCCAAAGTATTTAAAACACTTAGCGAAACTGCACTGAAAAAATATGCCGATGCATTTGGGATTTCAGTGAATGAACTAAAAAACTTCGACGGGAAATAAATAAGGTCATACACACCATTTTATTCACCTATGAAAAAGATATAAACTGCAAATGAAATTAAACTTTGAACACCATCAGACTGCGCATTGCGAAAACGGTGTTGCTTCTAATTTACTGCTTAACAGAGGACTGAAACTAAGCGAACCTATGATCTTCGGAATCGGTTCTGGACTGTTTTTTGTCTATCTTCCTTTTTTAAAAGTGAATTTTGCTCCGGGCTTCAGCTATCGTCCGATGCCGGGTGCTATTTTCAGTAAAGCAGCGAAAAGATTAGGAATTAAAATCAAAAGAGAAAAATTCTCGAATCCCCAGGATGCTCAAAAAGCACTGGAGAGAAACTTAGCACAAAATATCCCTACAGGACTTCAGGTAGGAGTTTTCAACCTTACCTATTTCCCTGAAGAATATAAATTCCACTTCAATGCCCACAATCTGGTTGTATATGGTAAAGAAGATGGAAAATTTCTTATCAGTGATCCGGTGATGGATTATACCACAACTCTTACCGAAGCAGAACTTGAAAAAGTAAGATATGCCAAAGGAGCACTTCCTCCAAAAGGTCATATGTACTATCCTATCTACATTCCGGAAGATGTTCATTTGGAAGAAGCTATTAAAAAAGGGATCAAGGATACCTGTAAAAATATGCTGGCTCCGGTACCACTTATCGGAATAAAAGCTATGAGATGGGTTGCTAAAAGTATCCCGAAATGGGCAGAGAAGAAAGGAACAAAAGTAACCAACCATTACCTCGGCCAATTGATCAGAATGCAGGAAGAAATTGGAACCGGAGGCGGAGGTTTCAGGTTTATTTATGGAGCATTTCTTCAGGAAGCGGCTGTTATCCTTAAAAATGATGAACTAAAAGAACTTTCAAAGGAAATCACCTCTATCGGGGATCTTTGGAGAGATTTTGCAGTAGATATTGCCAGAGTGTACAAAAACAGAAATGCTAAGAGTGACATCTACAACACTTTATCAAAAACCATGCTTCATATTGCAGATTTAGAAGAAGCTTTCTATAAAAAACTGAGAAAAGCGATCTGATATGGCAGAAAATATGATTGAGATTAAAAATCTATATAAGAAATACAAAAATTCCGACGAGTTTTCTGTCAATGATATCTCTTTGAATATCGACAAAAATGAGATCTACGGAATTCTTGGGCCCAACGGAGCAGGGAAAACTACTTTGATTTCTATGCTTTCAGGGTTAATAAAACCTACTTCAGGACAATTTACCATCAATGGAATGTCTCCACAAAAAGACAATTTCAAGATCAGACAGATTATGGGAATTGTTCCACAGGAATATGCACTCTATCCTACCCTTACCGCAAAAGAAAACCTGATGTTCTTTGGCAGCTTATACGGATTAAAGCATAAACAACTTACCAGAGCCATTGATGATTCCCTGGAAATCATGGGGCTTTCAAAATTTGCAAATAAGCAGGTAGGACAATTCTCAGGAGGAATGAAGCGTCGCTGCAACCTCATCGCCGGAACCCTTCACAATCCGAAAGTATTGTTTTTGGATGAACCTACAGTAGGAGTAGATGTACAATCTAAAAAAGTTATCATAGATTTCCTTTTAGAACTGAATAAAAGCGGAACGTGCATCATTTATACTTCCCACCATCTTTCTGAGGCCGAAGAATTCTGTACTAAGATTGCTATTATTGATAAAGGAAGAATTCACGCAGTAGGAACTCCCGAAGAGCTTGTTTCTCAGATTACCCATGCAGAAAACCTTGAAGATGTTTTCATTTCATTAACCGGAAAAGAATTAAGAGATGTTGTTGTATAAACTGTGGAGAAGCTTTATTAAGGAAATTCTTCTGCTAAAAAGAGATATCGGAGGAATCGTCATTATTTTTGTAATGCCATTACTTTTGATTGTAACGATTACCCTGATTCAGGATTCTACCTTTAAAAATCTTGAAGGTTCAAAAATTCCGATCATTTTTATTGATAACGACAAATCTGAGGTTTCCAAAAATATAAAAGGGGAGCTGGAAAACAGTAAAACATTCCAGTTACTGACTAATTATAACGAAAAATCGGCTCAGGATGCTGTATTTGCAGGAGATTATCAGATGGCTATTGTCATTCCTGAAGATCTTACGAAGGATTTAAATTCTAATATCGACTCCAAAGTTCAGGCTATTGTAAGCTCATTTGGTTTAGAAGGCGATTCTGCAAAAACAAAAATAGAAGCTCCGAAAGCTAAAGAGATTCATTTATATTTTGATCCTGCCACTAATGCCGGATTCAAAAATTCGGTGATGAACTCAGTGAACAAAATGGTTTTTGAGATCGAAAATAAAAAGATCTATAAAGCATTCCAGGATCAGCTGGGAACAACTGAAAACCTTGAAGAGAATAAGAACCTCATCAGCTTCAAGGAAATCACCCCGAAAAAAGGGGAAATGGATATTATGCCGAATTCTGTTCAGCATAACGTTCCTGCCTGGACTCTTTTTGCAATCTTTTTCATCGTAGTTCCTCTATCCATCAATCTGGTAAAGGAAAAAAGCCAGGGTACAAGTGTAAGAGCAAGAATAAGCCCTACCCCTTATTTCGTTCATATTTTAGGAAAGACATTTACATATCTTATTATCTGTATCATTCAGTTTTTATTGATGGTAGCTGTAGGTATTTATCTTTTTCCTTATATGGATCTTCCGGCATTTGATGTATCCGGAAAAATGGTCCTGCTTATTACAGTAACTCTATTCTCCGGCCTTGCTGCCATTGGGTTTGGAGTATTATTGGGAACGATTGCTGATACACAGGAACAATCTGCACCTTTTGGAGCAACATCTGTAGTAGTATTGGCAGCAATCGGTGGAATCTGGGTTCCGGTATTCTTAATGCCTGAATTCATGCAGACGGTAGCCAAATTTTCACCTATGAACTGGGGATTGAATGCTTATTATGATATTATTCTAAGAAACAGCGGAATCGGAGGTATTGCCAAGGAACTGGTATTCCTGTTTTTATTTTATCTTGCCACAGTATCCATTTCTATTTTTTACGAAAGAAAGCTTCATAATATTTAATCGATTTTATTATTAATATTGTCTGGAATTTCCTGACAACTAAAAAACAACATGCAGTCTAACGAAAATATATTAACCTGTACCGAAGAAGTAAGAGTACGATTCAATGAGACAGACCCGCTGGGAATTGTCTGGCATGGGCATTACATTGTGTATTTTGAAGACGGAAGAGAAGCTTTTGGACGTCAGCATGGTCTTACCTATCTTGACATTCAGAATGCGGGCTATGTAACGCCTATTGTAAAGAGTACCTGTGAACATTTTCTTCCTTTAAAATACGGAGAAACATTCAGGATTGTAACGACTTTTATCAATTCTGTCTCTGCTAAGCTTATTTATAAGTATGAAATTTTCAACCAGGAAAATAAATTAGTATGCAGTGGAGAAACCATTCAGGTATTCCTGGACAGCAATGGAAGTTTATGTCTGTACAACCCGGAGTTTTTTCAAACCTGGAAAGATAAAATGGGATTATCATGAAGAAGGAAATTTATATCACAGACTACAACTGCGTAACTCCCCTTGGCTTCGATGTGGATTCTAATTGGGAAGCTCTTTTAGCAGGACAATCAGGAGTTGCTTTACATCAGATTATAGAAAATCAGGACGCTTTTTATGCTTCCTGTATCAATTCTGAAAAACTGGATGAAGAGTTCGACAGAAACTTCACCGGAAATACTGCTCAAAACTTCACAAGACTGGAAAAAATGCTGCTTTTAAGCATGAAACCTCTTGTTGAAAAACATAACATTTCTGAAGAGACAGCTTTCATTCTATCTACAACAAAAGGGAATATCAGTCTATTAAAAAATCAGACTGAACTGCCTGAAGGTGTCTATTTATCGCAATTAGCCCAGAAAATTGCTGATTTTTTCGGATTTAAAACCGAGCCTATTGTAGTATCTAATGCCTGTGTTTCCGGGGTAATGGCTGTTGCTGTTGCCAGGAATATGATTCAGGCAGGAAAATATAGAGATGCCTTTGTAATCGCAGGAGATGAAATTTCTGAATTTGTAATTTCCGGATTCAATTCATTTCAGGCTATTGGTTCAGAGCCTTGCAAGCCGTACGATAAAAACAGAAATGGGATCAATATTGGTGAGGCAGCGGCCGCCGTTTATATCACTGCTGACCCTTCTGAAAATGAAAATTTCAGATTTAAAGTATTGGGAGATTCAGCCATCAATGATGCCAATCATATTTCCGGCCCTTCCAGAACAGGAGACGGCTTATACGGAAGCATCAGAAATGCTATGATGGAAGCTAATGTTTCCGCAGAACAGATCGATTTTATTTCTGCCCACGGAACGGCAACAGTATACAACGATGAGATGGAAAGCATAGCATTCAGCAGAATGAATCTTCAAAACGTCCCGCTTAACAGCATGAAAGGATTCTATGGCCATTGTTTAGGGGCTTCGGGATTATTGGAAAGCATCATTTCTATGGAAAGTGCTCTTCATAACACCCTCATTCCTTCTAAAAACTTTGAAGAAATGGGAGTCTCCGAGCCTTTGAATATTATCAGAGAAAACCAGTCAGCAACAGTAAAGTATATTCTGAAAACGGCTTCTGGTTTTGGAGGCTGTAATGCAGCGATTGTGTTGGAAAAATGTTAATTCTACCTATCATATAAATAATAAAAACCACCCAATTCTGGTGGTTTTTCTTTTAATAATATTCAATTTTTCTCATCCATTTATACAGATCTTTTCCATCTACATTTTTGATGATCTTTATCCAGTTTTTATGTTTATCAAAAGTATATTTGAAGGTGATTGTTACAGGTTCTACTTCTTTATCTTCCACTCCGAATTTATCTAAATAGTAAAGTTTTGTTATATAATTACCATTATATTCAAATCTCGTTTCAAACCACACTTTATCATTACGATATATGGTTTCCTTTTCTAGCTTTTGATCTTTAGTATAAGTATAAACAGTATAGTAAGTTATACCATAATTATGGTACTTTCCATGTTCAATATTCGTTCTTTTTATTAGATTTCCCAATTCATCATAATCATATTTAAAATGTTCTGATAAATAGACTTCTTTATTTTCAAAATCACTTGTATAATTAAAAGTCTTTGATTCAATTACTTTATATTGATTATTGTAAATTTTCACCTGGCTTAATTTTTTATGATAGACAGAGTCTTTAACCATGGTATATCCCTTTTCTACTTTTTTCCAAATATCATTTGTAATTGCAAAAATACTGTCCGTCCTTGTAATTGTATCAAATTTCGTAGCGAATAAGGGCTTAAAGCTTTCAAGATTATTTGTATATTTTTCCATAGGCTCATCTTTTCCTTTGTAATACAATTCTGAAAATTTGGCGGTTTTGCTATTTCCATCATAAAAATAAAGGTATGTTCTTTCTGAGTATCCTCTACTACTTTGAGACGTTAACCTATTTAGCCTATCATAAGTATAATTGTAATCGTCTACAATTTCTCCTGATCTGTAATACCATGTTTCGTTTATAATATTTCGCTTTTTATCATAATAAGTTTCATTATTGATATATCTGCAGAAATCTGTTTCAAACCATGTATCCCGCATCCTTTTTCTTAAATTATCCGGAGTCATAATAACAGCATGTCCATACTCACTATCATTTGTCATAAAAGTAAAAGGACTAGATTCATTTAAAAAAACCACATATTCTTTTACAAATTTGGGTTTACCCAAAACTGTGTCTTTTATAACTTGGGAGTTAAAATAAGTCGATAGAAAGGATAAAATAAATAATATGTGCTTCATATTTCATCATTTAGAACCTGCTTTCAAGAAGTTATTATTAGATTTAATCCTAATTATTAATGCCTTTCAGAGGTTACTTTATTAGTGTTTTATTAAAATTACATCAACAGATTCATCTTCCATTTCATTACTTAAATCTTTAAAATATGAATTTGCAACTGCTCCAAAAGCAGAAGTATTCAAAGGAAGTATTTGCTGTGCCTTACAAGAAAACACAACAAACAAACAAACAAACAAACCCAATATTACCAATTTACTTCTCATTACTGCTTTGTAAAGATCAGATTCTCTGTCTCTGGAAGATAGATGGTATAATCCCTATTCGGGGGACAATCTTTATCATTTCTGGTAGTTGTTCCAGGAGAATACCCCCAGGAAAACTGTGTAGAACTTATTTTCTTTAATACAATGTTTCCTATTCCTACACTACAATTTCCGCCAGCAAAGATTAACATAACTGAGTTATTTTCAATATCAGATCCTTCAATCAGTAATTTAACCTTAATATTAAAATCATTATTTAGTGAGCTCTCTAAAACGACACCATGATTGTTTGTTACTTCATATCTTACAAGTAGCCTGTCTTTAAAATTATGTTTACCCCACATTTCAAAGGGAACTTTTAGTTCTTTTGCTATTTTTAATTTAATTACTTTTTCTTGAAAATCACCTTTCCAAGTGCCTATATAAGGATCTAATTCATTATTTATATCTTTAAAATATGAATTTGTTGGAGATTTAGATGCAGAATTATTCAAAGGTAATACCTGCTGTGCCTTACAAAAAAGCACAGTAAATAATACCAATATAAACCATCCACTTCTCATTACTGCTTTGTAAAGATCAGATTCTCTGTCTCAGGAAGATAGATTGTATAATCTTGGGTAGGCGGGCAATCTTTATCATTTCTGGTAGTTGTCCCAGGATAGTACCCCCAAGAAAATTGGGTAGGATTTATTTTCTTTAATACAATAGTTCCTATTCCTACACTACAATTTCCACCAGCGAAAACTAAAGTAACTTTGTCACCATTATCTTGAGTCTTTGAACCATCGATAGAAAGTTTAAGGTCATTACTAAAGTCATGATTAATAGTACTTTCTAGTATTACATTATTTTTTTTAATTTCATATTTAACAAATATCTGATCCCTATAGAATGATTTTCTAAATCTTTCTATAGGGATTTTTATCTGTTTTGATATCTGTAAAATTATAGTCTTATCTTGAAAATGCCCTGTCCAAGTCCCCGTATAGTAATCTAATTCATTATCTGAGTCTTTAAAATATGAATTTGTTGGTGAACTGTAACCAGAGGTATTTAGTGGCAATACCTGTTGTGCCTTGCAAGAAAACACGACCAAAAAACCAAATATGATCCATCCATTTCTCATTACTGCTTTGTAAAGATCAGATTCTCTGTCTCTGGAAGATAAATTGTGTAGTCTTTATCAGGAGGACAAGTAATGTCATTTCTTGTTGTGGTTCCAGGATAATAGTTCCATGAAAATTGAGTAGAACTTAGTTTCTTGAAAATAATATCTCCAATTCCTACACTACAATTTCCACCAGCATATAGTAAATCAATTTGTCCATCAGCTTTTGTACCTAAACTTAATATTAGATTTTTAATGGCTGCATTAGGATGATATGTATTATTTAAAGTAGTTTGTAAAATATTCCCATTTGAATCTTTTATTTCATATTTTACAATAAGAACATCTGAAAAAAAACTTTTCCCCCACTCAGAATAAGGTCTTTTTATTTCTTTTGTAATATTTAGTATAATTGTTTTATTTTGAAAAATTGATTTCCAAGTACCAATGTATGGGCTCAATTCATTATCTAGGTCTTTAAAATATGAGTTTGTTGGTGAACTGTAATCAGAGGTATTTAATGGTAATACCTGTTGTGCCTTGCAAGAAAACACAACCAAAAAACCAAATATGATCCATACATTTCTCATTACTGCTTTGTAAAGATCAGATTCTCTGTCTCTGGAAGATAAATTGTGTAGTCTTTATCAGGAGGACAAGTAATGTCATTTGTTGTCGTTGTCCCAGGATTATAATCCCAGGAAAATTTGGTACCACTTATTTTCTTGAAAGTGATTGTTCCTATTCCTACGCTACAATTGCCTCCAGAAAAAAGTAATATAATGCTATTACCATTATCTTTAGTAAGCGCACTCTTTATTGAAAGTCCAATGTCATTTGTAAAATCTTTATTTAAGGTACTTTCTGATATTACTCCATTTTTTTTAATTTCATATCTGACAAATAATTGATCTCTATAGAAGTTTTTCCCAAAAAGCTTAACTGGTTTTTCTATTTGCTTAGAAATATGAAGGGTTATCATTTTACCTTCAAACGAAACGTTCCATATTCCATTATAAGCATCTAATTCATTATTTAAATCTTTAAAATATGAATTAATAGGAACGTTTTCTGCATAAGTATTTAGCGGAAATATTTGCTGTGCCTTACAGAAAAGCACAGTAAATAATACCAATATAAACCATCCACTTCTCATTACTGCTTTGTAAAGATCAGATTCTCTGTCTCTGGAAGATAAATTGTGTAGTCTTTATCAGGAGGACAAGTAATGTCATTTCTTGTTGTTGTTCCAGGATAATACCCCCAAGAGAATTGAGTAGTATTAATTATCTTTAGGGTTATAATTCCTATTCCTACGCTACAATTACCTCCCGAAAATACCAGTGTAATGCTATTATCTTGAATTTTCGAACCTTTTATGGAAAGTCCAATATCATTTGTGAAGTCTTTATTCATTGTACTTTCTAATATAGTATTACCTTTTTTCACCTCATATTTTACAAAAATTTGATCTCTATAAAACGGTTTTCCAAATCTTTCTATTGGAACTTTTACTTGCTTAAATATTTGTAACGTAATAGTTTTTTCTTGAAAATTTCCTTGCCATCTTCCTATAAAAGAATCTAATTCGTTATTTGAATCTTTAAAATATGAATTTGGAGTTGAACCTAGTGCTGAATAATTTAATGGCAATATTTGTTGTTGTTGTTGTTGTGCCTTACATGATAGCGCACAGAAAATAAGTATATAAATAATCTGTTTCATAATATTATTGTTTTAATTTTTGCATGGAGATGGCTTAATTGTACCATCTGAATTTTGATTTATTGTTGAAACTTCAACACCCCCTGCCTTTTCCTCTATTCTTTGTAATATAACCTTATTTTTCACCCCCATTTTATTCAAAGTAGAAAATAATAATATTTCTAATTTTTCATAAGTAGAAAAGTTATTATTCAATATACTTTCTACATAATCGTCCCATTGTTGATCATTCCAATTTTTCAATTGTTCTTCACTATAGCTCCCATATGCTGGCAAATCCCCATGACTTCCATCAAAATACATTACATAATGTATGCCACCAGGAGCTACCAATCCCATATAAGCATTCCCCGTATTTCCTATACTCTGATATCTTGCGATTTCTATTAAAGTGTAAATATCATCTGAAGAAAATATATTCACTCCTGTTCCTGGGTGACTATGATAGCCTCCATTCATGGTAGACGGATCTCCAAAGTTGACACTATGATCATTGTTTTCAGTGGTTTCTGTAGGTGGACTTCCATCTTTATTAAACTTCCAGCCTTTTTCTCCACCTCTTGTTCCTTCTTTTGCTATATGGTTTTTCAAATCCTTTACTTTAAGCTGAACAGCAATATCATCCTGAAGCTTTTTTGTTTTCTTACACGGATCATCCTCAGGATTCAGATAATCCGGAAACTTATGTTTAGAACCATCCCCCGACATTGCTTTTCCTCCTCCACTGCCCAGATGTGCTCCATTAGCTTCTTTCCATGGAGAGTCCTTCCACCACTCTCTTCCAGGGAACATATATCCGAAACCGCCACCGCCACCAGAAAAAACATTGAATTTAATGATGGTGATTTCCTCGATATCGTTAACCCTAATATTTTGCTCTTTAGCAAATTTCCCCATTGGAGTAGGATTTTTGGGATATAAGTTATCTACCGCATCCTGAAGAATGGCTAATACTCTCAGCGTTACAGGATCATTATTCTGGACAATGGTAAACTGTACATAATCTCTGTTGGGAGTAACAATACCATGAATAAAAGCCGTTACCCGATCTCCCTGGAGAATAGGAAAGGCAATAGCCTTGGAACTATCTCCATAAGTATAGGTAGATACATTATAAAAAGGATTTCCAAAATCTTTATAAAATTCCAGCCCTAAAGCAGGATTGTTTTGGAAAAATGATTCTATGGTTTCTCTGAATGGCAGTTTATAGCTCACCTGAGAGATAGGAATATTTACTGGGGAGGTATTGTAAGAGGCATTCTTTTGGTTAGTTTGAGCGGATGCCTGCTGCCTGTTCTGAGATCTGAATTCAGGATCAGCCTGAGCCTTCTCTTCAAATTTCAGGAACATTTCAATAGGAGCCCTGAATTGGGCCTGCTCTTCTTTGGGAAGTACTTCATCTTCCGTCCGGCAGGAATAGATAGAAACTGTCAGCACTGATAGCAGGGCCAACCGAAGAATAATTTTTCCTCTCATAGATGTTTTTTAGTTTTCGAATATACTATTTTTTTCACCAATAAGGGATAAAAAAAATAAATATTTAAAAATTTGAATGCACCCCATAACAACTCGCTGTCATTTCAAATTATTTTATATTTTTAAAAAATGGAAATACCATTAATGAAGAAAACAAAAACCTGTACTATAGAACATTCAAAGATAACCGTTGACGGAAATCTTATTTTTGAATCCGAAAGCAATATATTCCCGGAGTTTGCTAAAGAAGCCTATAAAAACGCAGAGCTGAACTATCCAAAGTTTCATAAAATGGATAGCCTGAGCAAACTGGCCTTTCTCTCTGCCGAAATGATTTTAAAAGAAGATGAAGATCACAGCAGAACCGCATTGGTTTTTGCCAACCGGTCGTCCAGTCTGGATACCGATTTCAAATACCAGGAAAGCATCAATTCTCAGGAAAATTACTTTCCGAGTCCTGCAGTCTTTGTTTATACTTTACCCAACATCTGTGTAGGTGAAATCAGCATTAAGCACAAAATGCAGACAGAGAATGCTTTCTTCGTTCTCGATGATTTTGATGAAAATTTTTTAAATGATTATGCAGAACAGATTCTTCAATCAGGAAAAGCAGATAAAGTATTGTGCGGCTGGGTTGAATTATTTCAGGAAAATTATAAAGCTTTTGTATATTTGCTAACCTTATAAAAATGTAACCATCCGGCAATCTGAAAATGCAACAATGACAAATCATTAACGCATTGATAAACTGTCATATCGGTACATTATTAAATTAAAACTTTTTATGGAAAACTTAAAAACTGAATTGAAGCACAAAATTATTGAAGTCCTTAACCTTGAAGACGTTTCTGTAGAGGAAATCAAAGATACTGATCCATTATTCGGAGGTGGATTAGGATTAGACTCTATTGATGCTTTAGAATTAATCGTTCTTCTTGATAAAGACTATGGAATAAAATTAGCTGATCCTAAGAAAGGAAAGGAAATTTTCCAATCTATCGATACCATGGCTCAATTCATCGAAAACAACAGAACAAAATAATTTTTTTCAAACGCTAGGTTCGCTGAGCTTTTTAAACATCGGAAATATTTTCGGTCGCAAAGGCGCTTCACTTAGCAATGAACACTAATTGTATTTTCTTGGCTAAGTGAAACGCCCTTGCGAGCTTAAAAACAGTTTGAAAAATAAAGCTTTGCGCTCATTGCGTTTAAATAATTCATAGAAAACTAATTAATGAGTCAAAAAATTGCCATCACAGGAATGGGCATCATTTCCTCCATCGGAAACAATGTGGAAGAAAATTTTATTTCATTGCAATCCGGAAAGCATGGTATTTCAGATATTCAGATGTTTGAAACCCGCCATGCCGGAACCATTAAAACAGGTGAAATAAAATTATCCAACGAGGAACTTGTACAAAAACTTCAACTTAACGCAGACAACAATGTCACAAGAACATCCTTATTAGGTATGGTTGCTGCCAAAGAAGCTGTAGAAAGTGCCGGAATATCAGACATCAACGGGTACAGAACCGGAATGATCTCCTCCACCAGTGTTGGCGGAATGGATATTACTGAAAAGTACTTCTATTCCTATGAAAACTTTCCTGAAAAGCAAAAATATATTGATGCTCATGATGCCGGAAATTCCTCATTGGCGATAGCCGGTCATTTGGGATTAAAAGGCATGGTTTCCACTATCAGCACAGCTTGTTCATCTGCAGCTAATGCCATCATGATGGGGGCAAAACTGATTAAAAACGGAATTTTAGACCGTGTGATCGTTGGAGGAACAGATTCTCTTTCAAAGTTTACCCTGAATGGTTTCAATACTCTGATGATCCTTACCGATTCTTACAATACTCCTTTTGATAATGACAGAAAAGGCCTGAACCTTGGGGAAGCTGCTGCTTTCATAGTTCTTGAGTCTGAAGAAATTGTAAAAAAGGAAAACAAAAAGGTGCTGGCCTATCTTTCCGGTTACGGAAATGCCAACGATGCGCATCACCAAACTGCGTCTTCTGAAAACGGACAGGGAGCCTTTTTAGCCATGCAGCAAGCACTGAAAACTTCAGGATTAAAAAAAGAAGAGATCGACTATATCAATGTTCATGGAACAGCAACTCCCAATAATGATTTATCAGAAGGAATTGCTATGATCAGGATATTTGGAGAAAATAACGTTCCTGAATTCAGTTCCACAAAAGCATTTACAGGACATACACTGGCTGCCGCTGCCGGAATTGAAGCTGTATTTTCAATTTTAGCAATGCAGCATAACCTTATCTTCCCAAACCTGAATTTTAAAACAAAAATGGAAGAGTTTGATTTAACTCCGGTTACTGAGCTGAAGGAGAAGAATATCAATCATGTTCTTTCCAATTCATTTGGGTTTGGAGGAAACTGTTCAACCTTAATTTTCTCAAAGTCATGAGTACAGTATACATCAACAGTGCATCCTGTATCTCCGTTCAGGACACTTTAAGCGAAAATATTCTTCAGAATCTTAAGCCGGAAAACTCGGTAAAGATTATTAAAGCCATAGAACCTAATTACAAGGAATTCATTCCACCTGCCATGATCAGGAGAATGTCCAAAACGGTAAAAATGAGTTCTGTAGCTTCACACTATGCTTTAAAAGAAGCGGAAATTGAACAGCCGGATGCTATTATTGTAGGAACCGGAATGGGATGTTCACAGGATTCTGAAAAGTTTCTGAAAAATGTGATTGATAACCATGAGGAATTTCTAACTCCTACATTTTTCATTCAGTCTACCCATAATACTGTTGCAGGTCAGATTGCGCTGGGATTACAGTGCCATGGCTACAACTTCACCTATGTAAATACGTCTTCATCGCTGGAATTTTCATTCCTGGATGCACTGGTTCAGATCAAAGATGGTGAAGCTGAAAATGTTCTGGTAGGTTCTACCGATGAACAAACTGACAGAACAATGGAACTCTACTGCCTGAATAATACCGTTAAAAAGGAGGCAGACCTTCCCGCAGATTATTTGAATTCCACAACCAATGGAGTTATTTGGGGTGAAGGCGCAAGCTTTTTTGTTTTGGGGAAAGATAAAACAGAAAACGCCTATGCAAAACTTACAGATATTAAAATCAGCAATGGATTAGATCTGGAAGAAACTTCAGATTTTATACAGAAATTTTTGACGAAGAACAACCTTTCAGCAAAAGATATTGATGCTGTCATTTTAGGTTATAGTGGTGATGCAAACTCTGATGCCTATTATACTAAAGCTATGGATCTTTTTCAGGATTCTGCTTTATTGTATTACAAACATTTGAGTGGGGAATTCAATACTGCAAGTGGTTTTTCTACATTTATAGCATGTCATATTCTTAAGGATCAGCAGATCCCGGAAGTAATGATGATTAATACAGAGAGAAAAGAAAAAGTGAAGAATATTCTTCTTTACAATCATTTGGCAGGTAGCGATCATAGTTTGGTATTACTGGAAAAAGCTTAATTGACCGAAAGACAAAAGGACTAGTTTATAAAGTAAAGCAGTATTGTCATTCTGACGAAGGAAGAATCTCTATTTTATATTATTTCAGATTCGTCATTTTGCTCTGCGGCTCTCAAAATGACAACTTAGATTCACAAACTTTAAAGACGATGAGACATTATTCATTTATCCTATTTTATCTTTTCTGTAACGTTTTTATTTATGCGTTTCAGGGAAGCCTTTGGGTATATGTTGCCTGTTTTCTTGCTTTTTCTGCCGTGATGGTTTGGGGATCATTTGCTATTGAACTGGGATATTTTGTCAAAAGTATTACCCATAAGAGGACAAAAATCAAGGAAGTAGCCCTTACTTTTGATGATGGCCCTACTGAATTTACACCGAAGTTTTTGGATCTTCTTAAAGAGCATAAAATAAAAGCTACCTTTTTCTGCATCGGAAAACAGATTGAGAAATATCCTGAAACTTTTCAAAGAATCATTGCTGAAGGACACTCCATCGGAAATCATACCCTATCCCATTCCAATTCAACAGGTTTTTTATCTGCTTCAAAAATGACCGCAGAGATCGAAAACTGTGACGAGGTTATAAAGAAGGTTGGGAATATACAAACAGACTTATACAGACCTCCTTTCGGAGTTACCAATCCCAGTATTGCCAAAGCGATACTACGGACTCATAAAACAAGTATTGGCTGGAATGTCCGCTCTCTGGACACGATCATTGATGATGAAAAGAAAATCTATCAAAGAGTAACTAAAGGCCTGAAAAAAGGAAGCATTATCCTTCTTCACGACACTTCAGAAAAAACGTATCATGTGCTGGCGGATTTATTAGTATTTTTGGCAGATAAAAAGTACTCAACCTTTACAGTTGATTCTATTACAAATTCAAGAAAAAAATGATTAAAAATATTGCTTTCGGAGCATTTTTACTGGTTTCCGGTTTCTTTTTTGCCCAAAATACGGCAATGTCAGGAGCGGAGGCTAAGGCATTCGTATCTAAGGTTTCGGCGGACACCAAAGAAATCAAGACCCTGCAAAGTGATTTTACCCAAACCAAGAAACTGGACTTTCTGGATAAAAGTATTGTTACCTACGGAAAAATGTCATTGCAGACCCCTAATATGCTGAGCTGGAAATATACCAAACCTTATCAGTACAGCATTGTTTTCAAAAGCAATAAAATCTACATCAACGATCAGGGAAAAAAATCTTCCGTAGATGCAAAAAGCAAAACTTTTGAAAAGATCAATAAACTGATTGTCGGAAGCTCCAACGGGACAATGTTCAACGACCCTGAGTTTACGGTGACCTATTTCAAAAACGGGAATTACAATGTGGCGAAATTTGTACCGAAGACGTCCCAGCTTTTAAAATATATCAAACAGATTGAACTTTATTTCCCTAAAAATCAATCTACCGTTTCGCAGGTAAATATGACGGAAGCTTCCGGAGATACTACGAATATTGTTTTTAAAAATACAAAGATCAATGCTTCGATTCCTGCGTCAGAATTTACTTTATAGCCTGATCCTGTTATCGGCTGTTTCCTGTAAAACCTATCAGCTTACAGACGTAAAACCGGTTCCGATAAATGAAAAGACAGTAGAAAATCTTTATTTTTCGTCTGCCGAAGATTATGTTTATAAATGCCAGATGGATATTTATAAAAATCATGTAAGCGGTATTCTCATCATCAAAAAACTGAATGATAAGACACATCGGGTCGCATTAACTTCTGATTTTGGCAATAAACTGATTGATTTTGAGATTTCGGAGAATAACTTCAAACTCAATTACGTACTTCCTGATCTGGATAAAAAAATTGTCATCAATTTTCTGAAGAATGACTTTCAGCAACTTCTAAAAAGACAATATCCGGTGAGCGAAAGCTTTGAAAATGAAAATGCTAACATCTATCTCTCCAAAATTGACAATAAAAGCTATTATTTGTTCTTTAACAAAGAAAATAATCTACTGAAACAGATTATTTATACTAAAAATAACAGAGAAAAGATCGATTTTACTTTTGATGCGAAAAAACATATCTTCGCGGACAGCTTACACTTAGATCATAAGGATTTTAAGATCAATATAAAACTATTTCAAATAACCGAAACTGAATAACTTATACATGAAGAAAATATATTTTCTGCTTTTTGCTCTCATCTCCGGACTTTCTTTTGCACAGGTAACTTTCAGCCTTGGAGTAAGAGGAGGCGCCAATTTTTCACATTTCACACAAGGCAATGGGGTTGAAAAATACTTAATTTATGATGAAAACACTCATTCCTACGATGAAATAAAAGGATCTTATAAATTTAAGACCCGTACAGATTTTTATATTGGTTTTTTTGGAAATATAAGACTTACTAAATTTTATGCTTTGCAACCTGAATTTAATTATTCAAGACAAGGTGCAAAAGTAGAAAGTATTGGAAGAAATGACAGAGATGAATATAAAATTTCTTATTTTGGAACCCAGTTAGTCAATAAGTTTTATTTTAAAAATTTCAATGTGCTTATAGGCCCTACCATTGATGTAGTTGTGGAAAAAGACTTTGATCCATCCTATAATTTCGATTTAGGAATTACTGCAGGGGCAGGTTATGACATTACCAAGAACTTTGGAGTGGAAGCCAGAATAAAACACGGCTTTTTACATACCATAAATAACTACCAGGGAAAACATGCCAATGTAGTTTTCCAGGCTGGAGTATATTATACATTTAATCTTAAAAAATAAGATCATGCAAACCATTCTTACAGATTTTTATAGTTTAACATCATACGAAAAGACAGAAAACGGAAGCTTTATTGCCAATATCCATTTGAATAAAGATCACGATATTTTCAAGGGCCACTTTCCAGGAAATCCTGTGACGCCAGGAGTTTGTATGATGCAGATCATAAAAGAACTTACAGAAGAATTTACAGGGTCAAAATTATTTTTAAAAACAGCTTCGAATGTAAAATTTATGGCTATTATCAATCCTTTTGAGACTCCTGACCTGAAACTTCAACTGGACATTACTGAAAACGAGGAAGATGTTAAAGTAAAAAATGTAACTTCCTTTGGCGAGACTATTGCATTAAAATTGTCTGTAAGCTATAAAAAATAACATCATGAAACTTATTTTATCCTTCGTAGCGGCATTTTTATTTTTCTTTCAGTCTGACCTTGAAATACTGAGAAACAGCTATGCCAAGGCTAATGACTCCAGCACTAATACAACAAACTTTATTGAAGCTGCAGAAAAACAATCCGGTTCTGATCCTGTAACTTTAGGATATAAAGCAGCGGCCAAAATCATGGAAGCCAAAGTATCCAAAGGAAACAGAAAAGCGCTTGTAAAAACAGGTGCCACCAACCTTGAGGGCATTATCAAAAGTAATCCTAATAATGCAGAACTTCGTCTGATCAGATTAAGTGTTCAGGAAAACATTCCTAAAATCGTGGGATACAGAGGAAGTTTAAAAGATGATAAAGCATTCCTCCTGAATAATTACAGTAAACAGAATGCTGCTTTGAAAAACTATATCAAAAGGTTTGCAGGGCAGTCTAAAACCATTACCGAGGCAGAAAGAGCCACTTTAAAATAGAACAATGTCCCTTGCTGAAATACAAAATGCAATTTCTGAAAGGAAGATCTGCGTTTTAATACCTACCTACAATAATGAAAAGACTCTGAAAAGGGTAATTGACGGTGTTTTAAATTACACCGAAAGTATTATTGTGGTCAATGATGGTTCCACAGACTCCACCCTTCAGATTCTGAACCAATATCCTCAGATCACAGTCATTTCCTTACCGCACAATAAAGGAAAAGGAAACGGACTTAAAACAGGCTTCAGAAAGGCAAAGGAACTGGGATATAACCACGCTATAACCATTGATTCCGATGGACAACATTATCCGGATGATATCCCGGTATTTGTAGAAGCTCTTCTTCAGGAGAATAAAGATGTTCTTCTGATTGGAAACAGGAATATGTCTCAGGACGGAATTCCAAAAAAGAGCAGCTTCGGAAACCGGTTTTCCAATTTTTGGTTCTGGTTTGAAACCGGGATCAGGCTGGAAGATACTCAGTCCGGTTACAGACTTTACCCTTTACATAAAATTCCAAAGAAATATTTTACCCCTAAGTTTGAATTTGAAATTGAGATCATTGTAAGAACTGCATGGAGGCATGTTCCTGTAAAAAATATTCCGATAAAAGTATTGTATGATCCTGCAGAACGCGTTTCCCATTTCAGACCATTCAAGGATTTCACCAGAATCAGTATTCTGAATACAATTTTGGTGACCATTACCCTTTTCTACATTATTCCGAGAAACTTTGTGAATAATTTTAAAAAAAAAAGCTTTAAAAGATTCATAAAGGAAGATGTACTGGAAAGTGACGGAAGCAACCGGACAAAAGCATTTTCCATTGCACTTGGAGTCTTTATCGGTCTTTCTCCTTTTTGGGGATTCCAGACCCTGCTTGCCATCAGCTTATCCGTTCTTTTTAAGCTGAATAAAGTGCTTGCCTTTGTGGCATCCAATGTGAGTTTACCTCCTTTTATTCCTTTCATCATTGCAGCCTCCTTATTTCTGGGTGCTCCATTTGTACATGGAGACAGTAACTTCCTTAGCCAGGATCTTAATTTTGAGCTGATCAAGAATAATCTGCTTCAATATGTGATCGGAAGCTTTATCCTGAGTACCACATTATCTGCTATTGCGGGAATAAGCACCTTTCTTTTTCTGAATAAACTTAACCCTGAAAATAATTAAACCCGCTCTGATATTATAACTAAAAAGAAAAGCTCCGGAAAAAATCCCGAAGCTTTTACACTTATTTATTTTAATGTTTCTATTTGGAAACAATGATCTTTTGGCTATAGTCGATTGAAGAATTGTTCTTAATCTTTACAATATAGGTCCCGTTGATCAGATTACTTGCATTAACTGTCGTTTGCCTGTTAAGATTGATACTTTCCTGAGAAATTAACTTTCCGGTAAAATCATAGATGGATATGGTGGTAATTCCTGATAAGTTCATTCCTGAAGGTGTCTTAATCGTAAACTCATTTTTCACAGGGTTCGGATAGATAGAAATTCCTTTTGTATTTTCTGCAGCTTCACTTACGGCCAATGTAGCACATTCAGCCGGAACTGTAAAGTCTTCTACCTGGTCACTCATTCCTGGTAAAGGCTGATTTGACCCAAATGCCAAACCATTAAGCTGTCCTGCTGCTGCATTTACCCCTAATCCTCTTTTAGCGAATGTCTTCCAGATCATACACTTATTTTCTCCATTATTAGAAGCTTGATCAGCGGCAAGAATAGCATCTCTTCCCTGTGCAAATGTAGGATTACACGGCTGTAATTTAAGAGCATCCATTACCAGCTGTAAAATTTTTGCGCTCCCGCTGTTAGGATTATCCAAAACATTACTGCTATAACCGTATTTTTCTACATACTTCCAGTTAAGATCCCAAAGCATCGAAGCCCAGATAAAACCAATACTGTGAGCGTCAGGTATAGTAACTGCAATTCCTGATATAGATGCATTTACTTTCATTCCATTGGTTCTACCATAAGTAAAATTATTTACGCCAAAATCAGGTGAATATTTTGCTGGTCTAATTCCTGCTCCTGTTGCGGCTTCTCCTGAAGCAAAAGTTCCTATTCCTCTGGCAATAGAGGCATTATCTCCCGGTCTGGTAGTCAGCATTAAAGCAAAGAAATCAGACCAACCTTCTCCCATTTGCTCATTAGATGTGATGTAGGATAAACAAGAGCTTCCTGTTCCGGTAAGACGATTAGAAATCCCGTGCCCATATTCATGGCTTATAATACCATTATCTAAGCTGGCATCTCTATAAACAGCATCAGTTTTTAATGTAGCATTTGCAACAACACCATTGGTTAATTCACTTACAAGGAACTCTCCTTCTGATTTACCAACCATAATTGTAGGAATGGTAATCGTAGCATCTGCTCCTCCAAGTCCTACTGGAATATCACTATTCGGATGATACTGTATAACTCCTACAGCTCCGGCATTTTGAAGATTCTTGGTTTTAAGAGCAAAACCACATCCTGTAGGCCCTGCTGCATTTAATACCGCTATTTTCCCAGTAAGACTTCCGGCAGCAACAGCAGTACATGCATCAGCTGGTGTTGGAAGAGCCAGATCTCCTGTGACAGGAGTTCCTCCAATAAGTTGTGGACCAAAATTAGCAGTTCCCGCTTTTGGAGCTCTTGCTACATAATTTGACGGAGCATTATAATAAAGATATCTTGCATCGTTAGGTACAAAAAGGAACATTTGCATTCTTCCGCTTGTTCCATCAGCACCAGGGTTAAAATTAGCATTATTAAGACCACTTCCATCTCTTGATTCAGCAAGAACAGGGTCATTCTCTACGCCGCCTTTTCCAAAATTATTTTTTTGATAGTTCCTTGCAGATTCTGTAAATCCGAACTTATAAAACACATCATGCATTTTATTCGTTGTATAGAATAAATTGGTTACAGCTGCCGAAGTATAAGTTTGCTGCATTTGTGTCACATCCAAAGGAAAATCAAAAACTCTGTTTGCACCACCATCAGGAGAGAATTGTGCAACATTGGTATTAGCCTCATCGGTATATGCAAAGGCATTATTTCCTCTTGTTATGGTATAGCTTGTAGTACCGTCAGAATGCCAGCCTTCAGGTGAAGCTGTCAGATCCCAAGGATTGGTAAGCAGTGTTCTGCTTCCAAATGATGGGGCCTCTACAGGGAATGCAAAAACATTATAAGAAGCGTTATCCGGAGATAGAACAAAATTTGTATTCTTATGTAAGTCTGCCACTTCTAAATTATTGGGAAGAGCAGAAGGCTCAATATTCAGACCTGTTAACAATTCTCCAGAAGATCTTTCGTAACTTTCAGGGTGAAAATCACAGGAAAGTGTTGTATTTTCCTGATATAGAATAGAACCATCTTCGGTGCTTACAATAGTATTCCATACGTTGCTGGTCCCTTTTTCTTCAATATTAAACTGATAACCAAGAATGAAATCTCCTCCCTTTGCAAAATAAACGGTGTTCGTTTTTATCGGTTCCTCATGACCATCAATATTCTTAGATGTGGATAAACCGTTCAATCTTTTAACAGTTTGTGCAACCAATGCATCTTTTCTGCCACTTTCCTTCCCTTTAATGGTATTAGGATAGGTTTTAATAAATGTATCAGCAAAACTCAATACTTTTCCATCTCTGATCAAAACATTGGCAGAGCTACCAAATACCGGAATACCATCAATGGTTTGCTGTATTCCTACCACATCTCCCTTTAAACTTGTTGAAGGGTCTATGTTGATAATTTTAAAACCTTTTAACTCAGAATTAGATCTTTGAAAAGATCCTGCAGAGTTCACATAATCTCTAATGACTTGTTCATACTTTTGAGCAGAGACAATCCCCGCACTGAAAAGAGAACAAAATAACAATAGCTTAACACTAAGTCGAATTTTCTTCATAAGTTTTCTTTTAACAAATATTAATATCCAATTCAGTTAGTAGGGAAATAAACAGAAATGTTACATATTTTATTATAAAAATTAAAAAAAAGTGAATATTTATTCACAAAACACCATAAAAACAAAACGATTATTGAAAAAATAATGCTCTGGAAGCTATTCCAGAGCATTACACTTATTTATTTAAAAATTTCTATTTAGAAACAATGATCTTTTGGCTATAGTCGATTGAAGAATTATTTTTAATCTTCACAATATACACTCCGTTGATCAGATGATTAGCATTAACTGTTGTCTGCCTGTTAAGATTAATATTTTCCTGGGAAATAAGCTTCCCTGTCAAATCATAGATAGACACGGTGGTAATTCCTGATAAATTAATTCCTGAAGGAGTTTTTATCGTAAACTCATTTTTCACAGGGTTCGGATAGATAGAAATTCCTTTTGTATTTTCTGCGGCTTCACTTACTGCTAATGTAGCACATTCAGCTGGAACTGTAAAGTCTTCTACCTGGTCACTTAAATCCGGTGTTGCCTGATCATGTCCCAACCATCTTCCTTTCAACCCACCCGGAGCTGCATTGACCCCCAATCCTCTTTTTGCAAATGTTTTCCAGATCATACATTTATCTGCTCCTTCTGTCTTTGCCTGCTCGGCAGCTAAGATTGCATTTCTGCCTGTTACAAAAGTAGGAAGACATGGTTGCAATTTCAAAGCATCTACAACAAGCTGCAATACCCTTGCACTTCCACTGTTAGGATTATCCAAAACATTGCTGCTATACCCATATTTTTCAACATAATTCCAATGAAGATCCCAAAGCATAGTAGCCCATACAAACCCCACACTATGAGAATTAACCCGGGTAATCTGAGTTCCATCGGTTTCAGTATCGTTATATTTCATTCCGTTGGTTTTACCATATGTATAATCATTGATTGTGAAGTCCGGAGAATATCTCTTAGGTCTTATTCCAACAGCATCTGTAGGATCTCCTTCAGCAAAAGTTCCCATACCTCTTGGTACAGAAGCGTTATCACCAGGTCTGTTAGTTAACATTAAAGCAAAGAAATCTGACCATCCCTCGCCCATTTGTTCATTATCATTTGTATAATTTAAACACCCGACACTTGTCCCGGTAAGACGCGAAGAAATACCATGTCCATATTCGTGGGTAACAATACCGTTGTCTAAACTTCCGTCCTTATAGATATAATTGAGTTTATCATACTTCAATGTTGCGTTGACTGCTGTAGATGTAAGTTGATTGATAATGGTAGTCCCCTCAGCATTTTCTATGTTAACCGATGGAATCGTAATTGTAGCATCTGTTCCTCCCATTTGACCAGTAAGAATTGCAGAAGTTGGCGCATTATAAACAATCGCTCCTACAGCTCCTTTTAACTGAGCATTTTTAACTTTTAGGGCAAAACCACAATTATTAGCCCCACCTCGTTGTATCAAAGCTATTTTCCCAGTAAGATCTTCCGAAATGGCAGTACATCCATCAATAGGTGTAGTAACAGCAATATCAGCGGTAACTCCTGTTGATGTTAATGCCGGGCCAAATACGGCTGTTCTAGTAGTAGGAGTCCTTGATACAAATGCGGCAGGTGAATTATAAAAAAGGTTCTGCATATTTTTAGGTTCATACAAATACATTTGCATTCTTGGTGCAAAACCATCGTTAGGCGTTGCAAAATTAGCATTATTATATCCTTTGCCATCTCTCGCCTCAGCTAATACAGCATCATTTCCAGAACCTCCGTTTCCAAAGTTATTGGTTTGAAAATTTTTAGCAGATTCTGTAAATCCAAACTTATAAAATACATCATGAATCTTATTATTCAGATAAAATAAGTTAGTGACTGATGCAGATGTATAATTTTGTGGTGGCAATGTTATATCCAATGGAAAATCAAAAGCTCTGGCAGCTCCACCATCAGGGGAAAACTGGGGAATATTGGTAGCATTTTCATCTGTATAGGCATACACATTATTTCCTCTTGTGTTTGTATAGTGAGTGGTTCCATCAGAATGCCACCCTTCCGGTGAGGCTACCAAATCCCATGGATTCGTAATCAATGATCTGCTTCCAAAAGTGGGAGCTTCCACAGGTAAAGGAAATACATTATAGGAAGCATTATCCGGAGCTAAAACAAAGTTGGTACCCTGCGGCATTGTATGCTGTAATTGTGGAAATAGGTTTTGCGTTGAATGTTCTGCATGAGAATGCTCATAAGCTTCTGAATGGAAATTACAGGAAATGGTAAGGTTTTCCTTGTATAAGACAGAACCATCTTCAGCACTGATAATCACCATCAAGGTATTATTGGATTCTTTTTCTTCAATATAAAATTCATATCCAAGAATCAGAGTCCCATTTTTTGCAAAATAAACAGTAGTTGACTTAATAGTATCTTCTTTTCCATTTTTGTTTTTAGCAGCTGTATTTCCATTGAGCTTTTCAATAGCACCCGCAATCAGAGATTCCTTATTCGGTGTTTCTTTACCTTTAACCGAAGCTGGTGAAATTTTTATAAAGGTATCTGAAAAGCTTAATACTTTGTCTTCCCTTATCAGAACATTGGCAGAGCTACCGAATACAGGGATTCCATTGATCGTTTGCTGTATTCCTACAACATCTCCTTTTAAGCTTTCTGAATGATCGATATTGACAATTTTAAAAGATTTCAGGTCAGAGTTTATTCTTTGAAACTGTCCTTTTGAAGAACTCATATAGTCTTTTATAACCTGCTCCTGATTTTGAGCGAAAACCATCCCTGCACTGAAAAAGGAAGAAAGAAGCAGGAATTTAACAGAGAATTTAATTTTTATCATATTACACGTTTTTATTGCAACGAACTTATAAATTCACAACAAAAAACGCAACACAATGCTAATGTATTCAAAAAAACAATCAAATAATAGAGTCAGTAAACAAAGTATAGTTTAATTTTTTCGTTAAAACACATGACAAATTAGTTTTTTATACACTTTTACCACTAAACAAAAAATGATTAAATAAATAAAAATCAATCAATTGTTTAAACAATTTCTAATACTTTTTGAATTTTTTATCCGTTTTATTAAGATATTTTTCAACTGATTTCTGATCAGGAACGGTGGTTATTTCTTTGGTAAGAGTCTTTTCAAACTGAATTTTTGCTTTTAAATATTCTCTTTTGTGATAATAATATTTACCAACTAAGAAATATCCTTTCCAAAAATCAGGATTTAAAGATGTATAATGAGCAAAAAAACCGTCTGTAAGTTCTTCTTTTTGATGAATAGCATTACTGATCTTTAAACTTAAATGTCTGTATTCTTCATAATTCTTAAACTCCTGTGAGTCAGCAAAAGGATCTCTGCCAATATTCAGCTGTGATTTTGAAAAATCATTACGTTGTAAACCCTTTCCGGAAAATATTTCATTGAGATCATAGCATACAAATTCTCCCAGTTGATAAGGATTGGAAGATACCCAGGCCAGCTTCTTTTCGGGTGAGAAAATAACAGCATGATGAGCCAGGAGCTGGTTTAATGCCTTTTCGTTTCCATTGCCGATGCTTTTATCCTTTATCCCTGAACGGTTTCTTAAGATGGAAGCCATTTTCTCAGGATTTAATTTTTTCTCTTCCTGCAAAAGTTCCTGAAGCTTTTCATAGCGATAGGCGGAATGACTTTCTTCAATCTGTTTCTGATTTCTTACATCATCTTTATACACATCAGACTGAAAATGATTTGTACAAAATACTTTACTTGTATTCTGAATCCTGTACACTCCGAAATTTTTCGGTGAAACTTCAATGATTACTGCATTTTTGTCATGAGCACTTCCCACTAAGATTGATTCTGAGACAAAAACATTCCTTTTCCTGGCAATAGCGATGGCTTCTTCAATATTTTTAGCGTATTGTAATATTTCTCTTGTGACCAGCGAAATTGGTGTCTTTGCAGTCAAAGGAATTCTGGATTTTCCGGCATTGATCGTTACTGTAACTCCTTCTTTGTTCATCCCGGAAACTACTCCAATCATTCCCGGCCAGCTTACAGACATATAAGGAATTCCGTCTTCCGACTCTACGAACTCTACCAATTTATTTCTGGCAAAGTCATCTCCTACATAGAAATCAAAGTTTCTTCCAATCAGCATGTCACCATCTTCCGTATTTTCGTTCCAAACAGCCAAAGAAGTACAGCCAACCATCGCCAGATCCTGCATCGCATGTCCTATATCATGAGCTCCGTGCAGATAAAGATTTCTCAAATACTTTGGTGCTATAAAATCATACTTATCTGATGAATATTGTGACAATCCCAATAATTCTGCCTGATAATCTTCTCTTACATTGAGATACATTTTACGGTTATACCACTTTAAGAAAGCATTTAAAAGTTTCTGTTTAAACTTTGAGGGAACAAAGCCCTCTACTTTGGAAAAGAAAATACCTTCCTGTTTCTGCATCAGATCCTGGGTTAATGCACCATTATTATAGCCTAGCTGCAAAGGGTTTCCTTTAATATAAAGTTCCCAAAGCTGCTGTTTATTTTTGGTGAGGAAATTTTGATTATAGCTAAAGGTACTATCATTAATCCTATGAACCTTAGGAATTTCCAGAGCATATTGTTTTACATCAGGAATATGATTTACAGATTTTGATACTCCACATGAAATAAGGAGAAAAGAAAAAAGGAAGTAAATAAGGACCCTTTTATATGACAGATATTGGATATTAGCTTTTTTCACTGTTGGTTTTTATTAAGTCATTGAATCCAAGCGGCTGTCAATAGTTTCTTTCCCAAGAATTTCGGCACAGGTATTAAATGCGCCTATAGTTACCCCCAGAACTCCATGCATATTTACAGATTGACCTGTCAGAAACAGATTGTCAATTTTTGTACGGGGAGAGACCATTGTTTTAAGTGGATTATCAGAGTTTTTCATGTAACCGTACATATTTCCTTCAAAGCTTCCGATATAGTCGCGATATGATAAAGGTGAAGAGGTATATATCCGTTTAATGGCATGTCTCAGATTAGGAATCTTCTTTTCGAGGGCATTAAGCATTTTCTCAATCTTTACCAGCTTGAACTTTTCATACTGCTCTCCTCTTTCATGCTCATCTGTTACTGTATTTACTGTACTTTCCCATTGTTTAACCTCATCAAAATCCATATAAGAAATCGCAGTCAGACTTTCTGCAAACTCAGGATGATGCTTTGAAGGGGTGGATGACAGCATATAGGTTTCCGGCCAGCTTTCTTTATTATAGCGGTAGGCATTCCAGACCTGTTCTTCTGTTGAATAATGATAAATATTATAATTAAAATTCGGTAAACACTGAGGATGTAAAACAAGGTAAACGCTGAAGCAGGATGAAACCGGCTGCCAACTTAAAACCCTGTTCAGGAAAGATTTTTTCAGTCTTTCATCTCCAATTAATTTAATAGTAGAATGTATTTCAATATTTGATATAAACTGCTTGGCAGTATATTCTTTTCCCGTCTTTGTTTTTACAGATGTCAGTATATTATTTTCATTAAAAATAAACCCGGAAACTTCTGAATGCTTGTGAACTTCAGCGCCATATTGCCGAAGCTTCCTGATCAATAGCTTAGAGATCTGACTTCCTCCTTTCACACATTTATAAGCGCTTTGCATATAGGAATTTACCGTTAAAGCATGAATGTAAAACGGAATGTTTTCAGAATCCCCTGCATACAGAAAATTAGAACCTAATAAAACGGATTGAAGGGTCTTATTCTGTGTTACGGATTCTATAAACCTCTTGGTATTTAAATGCAGGATTTCTTCATTGTAATTTTCCTTTCCCACCACATGATATCTCGGAAACTGACTGCATACATACTGGATCTCTTCACAATAGTTTTCAAGATTTTCTTTTTCATCGGGAAAATAAGCGGATAATTGCTCTACAAAATTCTGATACCCCTGGGCATGTGGATATTCAACCGTACCATCTCCAAAGGAAATTCTATCATATCCATCTTCATCCATCTTCTGCAGCTCCAGTTCATCCATAATCTCCAGATAAGAGAAAAAACGGTTTAGATTCTGCCCTTCTGAAAGACCTCCCAAATAATGGACACCAGTATCAAAAATAAGTTTATCCCTTGAAAAAGTCTGCAGATTTCCGCCATACTGGTTATTTTTCTCCAGCACGCAAACTTTCAGGCCTTCTTTCGCCAAAATAAGAGCCGAAACAAGACCTCCCAATCCACTGCCGATAACAAGTATGTCATATTCTTTTTTCAAAGGAGAATGTGCTTTTTAAATTAGAGATTGGAAAATTAAGAAATTCAGATATTATTTTGTCATTTCTAAACAGGAAAGTCCTATTTGAACAATATCCTTTTAAAAATTCAGGTTCTTAATAGATTTTAATAGGTTCCGGTTTTTTTATTAGTTTTTGAAGGAATAAAAATAGAAAAATTAATCAATATCATCCCAAAAGTCAAAATAATTAAACCATTGGAGCGGATATTTTTTCACCATCGTTTCAAGATTCTGAACATAAGATTGCAGAAGTCCCTGAGAATCCCGGTTTTTAATATTCTTTGCTACTCTTGCATACAGATGGTAATGAAGATTGTTTTCCTTCATCACATAGACATATACCACAGGTACTCCCAATCGGGATGCAATAAGAAACGGGCCTGCCGGAAACTTGGCGCTTTTCCCCAGTAAATCGGCTTCCAGAAATTTTGAACCTTCAAAATAACGGTCACCTGTAAAGCAGATCAGCTCATTATTGGACAAAGCCTGATTGATCTCAAAGATATGCGACATATCTTCTTTTACATAAATAAACTTGATATTACTCTTTTTAACAGAAACACTTTCCAGGTATTCCTTGATCACGGTTACTTCCTGATCTGTTGTCACCAGATTGATCTGACAGTCAAAATCGATGTCTGCAAAGAAATGCTCTGCTACCTCAAAGTTGCCAATATGGGCACTGATCAGAACTCCTCCTTTTTTGGCTGCCAAAAGATCTCTCAGATTTTCAATCCCATCAAATTCATAGGTATACTTTTCTCTCAACCCTGCGGAAATAGCCGTTTTATCGATCAGAACCTGCCCAAAAGTGAAATAGCTTTTGAAAATTGAACGTTTAGCTTTCCAGTAACTGTAATTCAGCCTTTTCTGAAAATAGTTTAGAATGTATTGGTTGCTTTTTTTTTGGAATAGAACATAATAAGCAGCCACAAAGTATAGTACCCAATATGAACTTCTGATTCCGATATTTCTAATACACCAGACGAATATCCTGTAACCGAGAACCGTCCCTTTAGATTTACCTTTCCATTTGTTCATAACAATTTACCAATATAAGAGTGTACCAATGTAATAATATCTCTGAGTATCCTCTTCTATTATTACATTGGTACATTGTAAGGAATATAGATTACTTAATAACTATGCGTTTTTTTCAGCGATCTTATTTTCAATCGTTGTGTAGAAATCATCAAATGTCACCATTTTCTTGAAGTCTGCTTCTCCTAATTTCACTCCGAAATTGGATTCGATTACTACGACCATGTCAATATAGTCTAAACTGTCTAGCCCCAGTGTATTTTTAAGGTTGGCATCATTACTGATTTCATCTCCGTCAACTTCAAATTCGTTAACCAGAAAATCATTAACAATAGCAACAATTTTTTCCCTTTCCATGTTTTTAATCAAATTTTTTAACTATTAGTGCAGAATTGGTTCCCCCGAACCCAAAAGAATTCGACAAAAATACATCAATTTTTTGATTTTTTGTTTTAGAGACTAAATTTATCTTTTGTGCCTCACTATCAGGATTTTCAAGATTAATATTCGGTGCTACAAAATCATTCTGCATCATCAGAATTGAGTAAATAACTTCACTTGCGCCAGCCATCCAGCACTCGTGTCCGGTCATGGATTTGGTAGAACTCACCGGAACCTCACTTCCAAAGATCTCATGAATCGCTTTTGCTTCATTGGCATCTCCAATGGGAGTAGAAGTGGCGTGAGCATTGATATAATCGATATCTGAAGCTTTCAAACCTGACTGTTTCAAAGCTCGGTCCATTGCCAAAGCCGGTCCATCCACATTCGGGGTTGAAATATGGCCTCCGTTGGATGAGAAGCCATAACCTATGATTTCAGCAATAATAGGAACTCCTCTTCTTTGGGCAGATTCAAGGCTTTCAACGATTAAAGAAGCTGCGCCTCCACTTGGAATCAGTCCATCCCGTTCTGAGTCAAAAGGTCTTGATGCTTTGGTAGGTTCATCTTCTCTTGCAGAGAAAACACCCAATCCATCAAAACTCGCCATAGAATACTTATTGGTTTCCTGAGCCCCACCACAGATAATCATCTCCTGAAAACCGTTTTTGATCATCATATAAGCAAGCCCTAAGGAATGTGAGCCACTTGCACAGGCTGCACTAATTGTAAGATTAATACCTTTCAGCTTAAATATGGTAGAAAGGTTCATGGTAACCGTTGAATTCATTGATTTAAAGATCGCTCCCGACCCCATCAATGTAGTATCTTTCTTTTCTCTTGCAATATCGATAGATTCTACGACTGCCTGAGAAACACTGTCATTTCCGTATAGGATCCCAACTTCATGAGTATCTAAAAAGGTTTCATCAAGATTGGCCTGTTTCAGAGCATCAAGGGTAGCAAGATAAGCATATTCACTTTCTTCACCCATGCTTACACGCTGGCGTCTGTTCAAAAGATTCTTTAAATCAGGTTTTGGAACTGTTCCTGTAAGACCTGATCTGAAACCGAATTCTTTCCTGTCCTGATCTAAAACAATACCGGATTTTCCTTGATATAGGGATTCCCTGACCTCTTCTAAAGATGTCCCGATGCAGGAATAAATTCCCATTCCGGTAATTACAACCCTATTTTCCATTTATATATATTGAATTTAACAATGTAGCAGTCTAACTTTTATACAGGATTGGTACATTGATATGTTGTTAGATTATTTACGAGTAAATTCCGCCGTTAATATTAATCACCTCTCCAGTAATGTATGAAGATTTTTTAGAAGCTAAGAACGCTACAAGATCTGCTACTTCTTCTGCTTCTCCAAACCTGTTGGCAGGAATCATTGCCTTCAGTTCATCCTCATTGAATTCCTGGGTCATATCTGTTCTGATAAAACCAGGGGCTACTGCATTCACTGTAACATTTCTCTTGGCAACTTCCTGAGCAAGAGCTTTTGTTGCTCCTACCAATGCTCCCTTAGCAGCTGAATAATTGGTCTGACCGGCTGTTCCTTTTACTCCGGATACAGAAACCATATTAATGATTCTACCATATTTGTTACGAAGCAGCTTTTGAATAAAGAAATTAGTAACATTGAAGAAACCGTCTAAACTGGTATTGATTACACTGTTCCAGTCTTCTTTCTGCATCCACATAAATAGGCCATCTCTTGTAATTCCGGCGTTATTAACAATAACCTCAACCATAGCTTCAGGATTGTTTTCCTGCCATGCGGTTAATACTTCCTGTACTTCTTCGGCATTCCCTACATCAAATTTAAGTATTTCTCCTGTAGCGCCCAATTCTTCTACTTTCGCCAAAGTTTCCTTTGCTGCATCTTCATTGGAAGTGTAATTGATCAGTATATGATAGTTCTTCTCTTCAGCTAGTTTTATACAGATTGCCCTCCCGATTCCTCTGGAGCCTCCTGTTATAATTGCACATTTCATGCGTTAGTGTTTATTTTGTTTTAGTTTTTTTAAGTTACCTTGTTTTTTTAAGACAATTTATCTGAGCATATAATTACATTGTCTTTAAATATTTCTTTACTTCCTCCAGATACGGATACATTACCATATCATCTGAGAAGGCAGGAATTATTTTTCTGATCTCATCATACAGTTCTTTTGTAGATGATGAAATTTCATTCTGAAAACCAAGATATTCAATAGCCTGAATGATGGTAATGGCTTCAATCGCCAATACTTCAAAAGCATTTTCAATCACTTTTCTGCAGATTACCGCAGCGTTGGTTCCCATGCTTACAATATCCTGATTATCGTTATTATTCGGAATACTGTGAACATACATAGGGTTCGACAACATCTGGCTTTCCGCTGTAGTGGAAGTTGCTGTAAACTGTACACCCTGCATCCCGAAATTGAAACCTAATTTACCTAAATTCACAAAAGGAGGCAAAATTTCGTTGATCTTAGCATTTAAAAGATAGTTCAGCTGTCTTTCTGCAAGCATAGTAAGCTTTGTCACTACAATTTTCAGCTTGTCCATTTCCAGAGAGATATAGTCTCCGTGGAAATTTCCGCCATGGTAAACATGCTGATCTTCAACATTGATGATCGGGTTATCATTCGCAGAGTTGATTTCATTTTCAAGAACCTTCTCTGTATACTCCAATGTATCCAATACCGGACCTAAAATCTGAGGAACACATCTTAAAGAATAATATTCCTGAACTTTTTCTTTGAATACTTTTTCCTGTTCTTCAAAGTGGGTATATAAATGGTCTTCTCTTTTTCTGATCAGCTTACTGTCTGCAAGATGTGCACGCATCCTTTCTGCCACTTTCTGCTGACCATAGTGTCTTTTTGTTCCATTTAAGGTTTCTGAGAAATGATCGTCATAAGCCTGAACAATTTCGTTGATAGCACAGGAAAGCTTAATGGAAATATCTGTTAACTGATTCGCTTTATAAGCATTTACAATACCAATTCCTGACATTACAGAAGTACCGTTCATTAAGGCAAGCCCTTCACGGATCTCAACCTGTATAGGTTTTAGTCCTTCAGATTCAAAAACTTCTTTGGTAGATTTTCTTTCTCCTTTATAGAAAACTTCCCCTTCTCCAATCAGGACTAAAGCAAGGTGAGCCAACTGAACAAGGTCTCCGCTTGCTCCTACTCCTCCATGTTCAAAGATCAATGGGATAATATCTCTGTTGATCAGTTCCTGAAGAAGGTAAATAACGGACTCATGCACTCCGGAATTCCCTAGCGACAAGGTATTCATTCTTGCCAGCATGCAAGCTTTCACTTCCTGAGCAGGCAAAGGGTTTCCGATTCCGGAAGAGTGGCTTCTGATCAGGTTATACTGAAGCTGGTGTGTATCTTCATCACTGATTTTAAATTGCGCCATAGGCCCAAAACCAGTATTTACACCATATATTACTTTATTTTTTGAAAATTCCTTTAAAAACTGAAAACTTGTATTCACTCTTGATAAAAGTGATTCATCCAGTTCTATTTTTTCATTTTCAATGATAATTTTTTGAAAGTCTTTCAGTTCTAAAAAGTTATTTATTTTCATCAATTAAAAGTAATAGTTGATAATTTTGTAAAATATTAATTATTTGTCACTAATTTTGCGGCAAAGATAAAAGTTATTATTAAAATAAAAAATCAAAGATGAGCAAAGAATTTGTTGACGTTCTTGTAATCGGAGCCGGGCCTTCCGGATGCGTGTCTTCTTCCTACTTAAAGAAGAATAATGTCAGCGTAAAAGTTGTCGAAAAGACAAAATTCCCAAGACTGGTAGTCGGTGAAAGCTTAATCCCAAGGGTAATGGACCACTTTGATGAAGCCGGACTTTTCCCTGCACTGGATAAAATGGGCTTTGAAAAAAAACTGGGTGCCCGTTTCCTTCGTGGTGACGAAGTCTGCATCTTTGATTTCAGCAACAAATTCGGAGAAGGCTGGAACTGGACCTGGCAGGTTCCGAGAGCTGATTTTGATAATACCTTGGCTCAGGAAGTGATTAACAAAGGAGTAGATCTTGAATTTGAAACGGAAGTAATTGATATTAAATTCGACGGAACAGACTCTATCACAACAGTAAAAACGAAAGATGGAGAAACTAAAGAAATCCATGCAAAGTTCGTAATTGATTCAAGTGGCTATGGAAGAGTATTACCTCGTCTTTTAGATCTTGAAAAACCTTCAAAATTAGCTCCGCACTCTGCCATTTTTTCTCATGTAAATGATATTAACAGAGAGCCCGGAGAAGAAGGAACTTTGATTTCTTTTGACATTATTGAAACTGAAGTATGGCTTTGGGTAATTCCTTTTTCCAACGGAAATACAAGCTTAGGAATTGTAGGCCCTACTGAATATATTGAAAAACTATCTGAAAACGGAGATACTGCTGAAGCTCTAAGAAAAGCAATTTCCCTTTCTGATTATTACGTAAAACGTTTTGGTGATGTGGAGTTTCTTTTCGAGCCAAGACATCTGAAAGACTATTCATGTTCTGTAAAGAAACTATTCGGGGACGGATTTGCCTTAACCGGTAATGCTTCTGAATTCCTGGACCCTGTATTTTCATCAGGAATGGCTTTCGCTACAGAATCAGGAATGCTTGCTGCCAAACTGGCATTAAGACAGCTGAATGGCGAAAAAATTGACTGGCAAACAGAATACACAGATTATATCTTATATGGTGTAGACGTTTTCACCACTTATGTAAAGGAATGGTACACCGGAAACCTTCAGGAATTATTCTTCCACCAACCGGAAAACCCGGATGTAAAGAAAAAGATATGTGCTGTATTGGCTGGATATGTCTGGAATAAAGACAATCCTTTTGTGAGAAAGCATGATACTGTAATTAAGAATCTGGCCAACCTCATCAAGCTGGAAAAAGAACAAACTCAAGAATAAAAAAACGGTCTGAAAATTCAGACCGTTTTTTGTTATTTTATTTTAAATTTCTTTTGATTTGTCTTGATAAAACCTTCCCTATAGATTCATATGCTGCAGCAAGCCTTCCATATTCCATGATAGTTACATCCATACCGGAAAACCTGTCGTATTTGTTAAGTTCCACTGTAGCCAAAACCACTGAAGGATTGTTTGTTTCTACCAATTGTATATTTCCGCTCATTTCCGTAGGCATTGCAATCAATCCGGCATGCCAACCCGGGAATACCCATTTCGTATTCAGGATTAATGTATACTTTGCGGAGCTATCTTTTTTGAATATTTCCTTTTTACCGGATGCATTCAGCCCTTTCAGAAGACGCTCTACATAATTTTCTTTTTTATACTTTTCCCATTCTCCAATCCACTCATTCCAGGCAGATTCTCCCCTTTTAGGATTATCCATTACCTGCTTCTTTCTGTTTTCAAGATATTGAGCTTCCGTAATATTTTCCTTCATGAATAACACATCCTCAAACTTGACCTCCACATTCACATCCGCCTGATCCCTCAATACTTCGAAATCTCCCGAAACAAGTTTCATCTTTTCCTGTCCGAAAACTGTTGTCATCATCACCATGAAGACCAACAATAATAATTTTCTCATAATTTATTAGTTTTTTTTAGGTGCACAAAGATATTATAAAAAGGGATTTTTATTCATTTTTGCTTATAACTTTATCTTAAATCGATAAAGGTAATTGGCTTTCTGCTGTTTGGATTAAAAACAGATTTAGACAGAATCTCAAAATCGATGATTTCAATTTTCGGACTTACTCTTAGTTTTGCACGGAAATGGTCTCTTACTTCATTCACGAAGCTTTCATGTTCCTGATCTGTACTTAATTTGATGATGATCTCATCCAGTCCGATTTCGTTGGCCTGAATCACGATCTGATAACAGAGAATATTATTAAAATCGTTCAGAATATCATTCATTGCTGGCGGATACAATGTTGTCCCTTTATATTTGATCATCTGCTGCTTTCTTCCGATCACCGGTCCAAGCCGCATCGTATTTCTTCCACATTGACAAGCCTCGTAATGTGCTTTTACAATATCTCCGGTTTTAAACCTCAGCAAAGGAATGGCTTCTACTCCTAACGTAGTAATGGTAAGTTCTCCACTTTCACCTTCTTTTACTATATTTCCTTCATCATCCAGAATTTCGGTAATGATCAGCTCAGGGTGATGATGCCCTCCGATCTGGAACTCGCATTCTGTAAAAGCGGTGCTCATTTCTGTAGAGGCATAAGTAGAAAAAAGTTTGATATCCCATTTCTCTTTGATCTTCTGGGAAAGAATATTATCTGTAAAATCCTGATTTTTGATACTCTCCCCGATACATACCGCTCCATAAACACTTGAATTTTTATAATCCAGGCCATGTTTTTCAGCATAATCAATCATCTTCAGTAAAAATGACGGAACTGTAATGAGGTATTTGGGTTTGTATCTGAAAATGGAATCCCACTGCAATTCAGGAATTCCAGGACCCATTCTGACAACACTTGCACCCATTTTTCTTAATCCTAAAAAATAAGCAAGCCCTGCCATGAAGCGTTTATCAATGGTAGTAATCATCTGCACTACATCTCCTTTCTGAATTCCGGCACAGGCAAAAGATATCGCTTCATTATAGGCAAGTCTTTCAAGATCTCCATCAGACAAGCCAAAGGTTACCGGATCTCCCAATGTTCCGGAAGTTGTGCTGTAGTCTACAATCTTATCGGGTGGAATACAGAAAAAATCATGATTATGCTGCTGCAGATCATTCTTGGTTGTGACAGGAATTTTTTGCAGATCTTCCAATGTACGGAGCTCTCCAACATTAATCTTTTTTTCCTTAAACATCCTCTGATAAAAAGGTGAATTTCCTTCAAGATAAGCCAGAAGCTGTTGAAGTTTTTCTTCCTGAAATGCCTTTATTTCCTGTGTGCTCGATTTTTCGATGAACGGGTGAAATTCCAATGATTTTAATTTTTAAAGGACAAATTTATTTAAAATTAAAGGATTGAAACAGTAAAAGCCCAAAAGATTATACCTTCCCAATCATTTATCTTTGAAATGTAAAGGTCTGTACATTGGTATTTCCCGCACTATTAATCGTAGTCACTTTTAAAGTATGCGAACCTGAACCTTTTGGACACTTTTCATCAAAAATATATACAAAATCATTTTTCGCACGGGCAAATCGCAGCCATTTTCCATCCAGTTCTGCGCGGAAAGAAACAATATCGCCAACTTTTGTACTGCCTTTTAAGCGTAAAGCACTACTGTTTACAACCGCTCCTTCTTTCCAACCTGAAGAAACTGATGGTAAACTGTTATCCAGTATAAGTTCTGCAGTCCCCAGTCTATTAAACTGTGCTTCTGCCTGATCGCCGTTCCATTTTGCTTTTACAGCATCCTTATCACTTCCATAATTAAACAAAACCACTACTTTATCTTTCTCGTCTTTGCTAAGTTTTCTGTTGGGTTTTACTTTCAAAGTATAACTATCTTGAACCGGAAGGTATGGATTCTGTAAAACAATGGTATTGGAAACGGCATTTCCATCACTGCTGTTTTTTTCGTACAGACTAAAGTTCACTGCATCATATACAGCATTTTTACTGAAGTTGATCTCTGCACTTTCAGTGGTTAAAGTTTTCCCTTCACTAGGCAAAATCACTTTTCCGGAAGGAGAAACTCCATTGCCTGTACTAGCTAACTGAACTCTTGTGGTTAACCTGCTGGTATTTCCTTTTACATCTTTTAAAACAATTTCAATATTGTGAACACCTTCATCCTGAAGATTGATCATTCCGGAAAGATTGGGAGTACTGTAATTCGCCAACTTCATTCCCGGCAATACAGACAGATGCTGAATTCCTACTTTATCTCTGATGAATTTGGTGTAATCTATACAACCATTCAGATAGCGGGTATCATCATAGCTCACTTTGTCAATGCTAAAACCATAGATCAGTTTTCCATCCATCAGTAATTCTGCTTTATAAATTCCAAGATTAAATCCCTGGTTGGCTTTATCTACTGCTTTAATTCCAAAGCTTATCATTGGAGAATTGACTCTTACAACATCTGTGGTATAGGTATTCCCTACTTTTCTGACAGCAATCCCATTGGCCCCTGGCTCATAGGTACTGAACCTACGGTCATACCAATACAATCCACTGATGATAGGTGCTACAGAATCCGGAATATTAAAACCAAATAATAAGGGATTAAGACATTCTTCTGTTTTGGTATCTCTTATCTCAAAATGGAGGTGTGGCCCAGCTGATCCTCCGGTATTACCGCTCAAAGCAATGAGCTGCCCCTTTGTAACCGGAAATTGTCCCGGCTGGAAAGTAATATCCTGTTCCCATTTTTCGTCTTTGTACTGCTGCTGCTTTACATATTCATCAAGTTTATCAAAATATTTATTCAAATGTGCATACACTGTTGTAAAGCCATTCGGATGGGTGATGTATACAGCATTTCCGAAACCATAACGCTCCACTTTTATTCTGCTTACATAGCCATCTGCAGCAGCCAATACAGATAAATTCTCCTGACTGTTTGTCCTCAGATCCAGTCCCATGTGAAAATGATTGGTTCTTACTGCCCCAAAATTAGCGGCCAACTGCATGGGAATATTCAGTGGGTTACGGAAATAGTTTTGAGGATAGTTATTTTGAGCCTGTGTGATGATGATATTGATAAAACAAATAACAACCATCAGTTTGGAGAAGGTTTTCATACAGCATTTGGGTTTAGTTTACTTAAATATACGAGATTTCAAGCAATGATCGTGCTATTTTGCTTCTCCCAGTTGAAAGATCTTTTTGTTTAACCACAGATGGCACGGATTTTCACAGATGATTGCTCTAACATCTGTTAAATCTGTCTGATCTTCGAGAGGTTATATTAAGTTTTGACTAAAGCCATTGGAATGTTTTTTCATTTTTAAAGCGGGCTAAAGCCCGCTTCTATTAAATTTTTCATTGAAAACACTCAGCAAAGTTGAAGATAACATTAGGTAAAATACTCGCTTATTTAAGGTTCATTATTCCCTTTTTAGCTGTTTCTCTATTTATATTTCTGAGATTGAAGTTTTTAATAGAAATTACCTACATAAAACATATATTATAAACCGACAAATTTTAGTAAATTTGCAGACTTAATTAATCAACGAATATTGAGATATTACAATGAGCCAATTTAAAGAATACAAAAACCTCAACCTTATTGACGTAGCAGAGAATGTAGCGGAATTTTGGAAACAAAATAAAACTTTCAATAAGAGTGTTGAGATTCGTCAGGGAAATCCTGAGTTTGTTTTTTATGAAGGTCCACCTTCAGCAAACGGTATGCCTGGAATTCACCACGTAATGGCAAGAGCATTGAAGGATATTTTCTGCCGTTACCAGACTCAAAATGGAAAACAGGTTTTCCGTAAAGCAGGCTGGGATACGCATGGTCTTCCTGTGGAGCTGGGTGTAGAAAAAGAATTAGGAATTACAAAAGAAGATATTGGCAAAAAAATCTCTATTGAAGATTATAATAAAGCTTGTCGTGAAGCGGTAATGCGTTATACTGATGTATGGAATAACCTTACTGAGAAAATCGGATATTGGGTAGACCTTGATGATCCGTATATTACGTACAAGTCAAAATATATGGAAACGGTTTGGTGGCTGTTGAAGCAGTTATATGACAAAAGCTTGTTGTATAAAGGATATACGATCCAGCCTTACTCTCCAAAAGCAGGAACAGGACTTTCTTCTCACGAACTGAACCAGCCTGGAACGTATCGTGATGTGTCAGATACAACGGTTGTCGCTCAGTTTAAAGTAAAGAAAGATTCATCTGCTTTATTCAACGATGTTGACGGAGATGTACATATCCTTGCATGGACGACAACTCCCTGGACGTTGCCTTCCAACACTGCACTGACAGTAGGTAGAGATATTGAATATATTGTAGTTAAAACATTCAACCAATATACATTTGAACCGGTAACAGTTGTATTATCCAGCGTTCTTTTACCTAAAGTATTCGGTAAGAAATATGCTGAAGGTACAGATGAGGATTTTGCCAACTATACTCCGGAAACCAAAGTAATTCCATTCAGAATTTTAAAAGAATTTACTGGAGAAAAACTTGTTGATACAAGATATGAGCAATTAGTTCCTTGGTTTACGCCAAACGATAATCCTGAAAATGCATTCAGAGTGATCTTAGGTGATTTTGTAACGACTGAGGATGGTACAGGTATCGTACATACAGCGCCTACTTTTGGTGCCGATGATGCGAGAGTGTCTAAAATGGCTCAACCTGAGATCCCTCCAATGTTGGTAAAGGATGACAACGATAACCTTGTTCCATTGGTAGATTTACAGGGTAAATTTATCCAGGGAGAAAATGTTCCTGAAGTATTCTCAGGAAAGTATATTAAAAACGAATATTATGACGAAGGAACTGCGCCTGAGAAATCTTGGGATGTAGAGCTTGCGATCTTGTTGAAAACAGAGAACAAAGCCTTCAAAGTAGAGAAATATGTCCACTCTTATCCACACTGCTGGAGAACTGACAAACCGGTATTGTATTATCCTTTGGATTCATGGTTTGTAAAGATGACTGCTGTAAAAGACAGATTGGTTAATCTGAACAAAGAAATCAACTGGAAACCTAAAGCTACCGGAGAAGGACGTTTTGCCAACTGGTTGGAAAATGTAAACGACTGGAACTTATCCCGCTCAAGATACTGGGGTATTCCGTTGCCAATCTGGAGAACAGATGATCTGAAAGAAGAAAAGATCATCGGTTCTGTAGAAGAGCTTTACAATGAGATTGAAAAATCAATTACTGCTGGATTCATGACTGAAAACCCATTCAAAGGTTTTGTGATTGGAAATATGTCTGAATCTAACTATGAACTGGTTGATCTTCATAAAAATGTGGTAGACAAAGTGGTATTGGTTTCTGATTCCGGAAAAGCAATGAAGCGTGAAAGTGATTTGATCGATGTTTGGTTCGATTCAGGTTCTATGCCATATGCACAATTACATTATCCTTTTGAGAATAAGGAAATGATTGACAGTAACAAAGCATTCCCTGCTGATTTCATTGCGGAAGGTGTTGACCAGACTCGTGGTTGGTTCTATACTCTTCACGCGATCGGAACTGCTGTTTTTGACTCTGTTGCTTATAAAAATGTAATGAGTAACGGTCTTGTTTTGGATAAAAACGGACAGAAGATGTCTAAACGTTTAGGAAATGCAGTAGATCCATTTGAAACTCTTTCCGTATACGGACCGGATGCTACACGTTGGTACATGATCTCCAATGCCAATCCTTGGGAAAACCTGAAGTTTGATATTGAAGGAATTGATGAGGTAAGAAGAAAATTCTTCGGAACTCTTTACAATACGTACTCATTCTTCTCTTTATATGCGAATGTTGATGGATTCAATTATTCAGAAAAAGAAGTTGAAAACCGTCCTGAAATCGACAGATGGATTCTTTCTGAACTGAACTTATTAATCAAGGATGTAAAAGCATTCTATGAAGATTACGAACCTACAAGAGTAGCAAGAGCAATCAGTACATTTGTGAATGATAACCTGAGCAACTGGTATGTAAGATTGTGCAGAAGACGTTTCTGGAAAGGAGATTATTCTGATGATAAGATCTCTGCTTACCAAACTTTGTATACTTGTCTTGAAGTAGTAGCAAAATTATCTGCTCCTATTGCTCCGTTCTTTATGGATCAGCTATATCAGGATCTGAATAAAGTAACAGGTAAAGAAAACTGTGAATCTGTACACTTAACAGATTTCCCGGTTGCTGATGAAAGCTTAATCGATCAGGATCTGGTTGAAAAAACTCACCTGGCTCAGAACATTACGAGTATGGTTTTCTCTTTAAGAAAGAAAGAAAACGTGAAAGTTCGTCAGCCGTTACAAAAAGTATTGGTTCCTGTATTGGATTCTAAGACAGAAGAGCAGATTCTTGCTGTTGCAGATCTGATCAAGCAGGAAGTCAATGTGAAAGAATTACAGTTAATTAATGCTGAAGAAGCCTCTCACTTAATTGTAAAACAAATAAAACCAAACTTCAAAGCGCTAGGTCCTAAATTAGGAAAAGACATGAAGGTAGTAGGTGCAGAGATTACGAATCTTACCACAGAACAGATTGCTGCTCTTGAAAAAGAAGGAAAACTGGATGTTCAGGGCTATGAGATCACGCTTGACGACGTGGAAATCTCTACTAAAGATATCCCGGGATGGACCGTAACTTCCGATGGTAAAACAACTGTGGCATTAGATTTGACGTTAACCGATGAATTAAAATCTGAAGGTATTGCAAGAGAATTCATTAACAGAATTCAAAACCTGCGAAAAGAGAAAGATTTCGAACTTACAGACAGAATTAATATCTCCATTGAAGAGAACTCACCATTCCTTGAAGATATTAAGAAAAATGAGGAATATATTTCTTCTGAGGTCTTGTCAAATAAAATAGAAATTGTATCTTCACTTTCAAATTTTAACGAAATCGAAATAGATGAAGTTAATTTTAAGATAAATGTCGAAAAAAATTAACATGTAGTTATAGTATTTCAAATTCCATTTCATAATTTTATTAAAAAAGAGAAAGAATATGTCAGACGAAAGAGTTAGATACAGCGATGCTGATTTACAGGAATTTAGAGCGATCATAAAAGAAAAAATAGAAAAGGCGGAGAAAGATCTTCAGCTAATCAGAGAAAGTTTCATCAATGACCAGAATAATGGAACTGATGATACTTCACCTACCTTTAAAGCATTTGAGGAAGGTGCAGAGACTTTGAGCAAAGAGCAGAACTCTATTCTTGCAGGAAGACAGGAAAAATTCGTCCGTGATCTTAAGAATGCTTTAATCAGAATCGAAAACAAGACTTACGGTGTTTGTAGAGTAACAGGGAAGCTTATTCCTAAGGAAAGACTTTTAGCCGTTCCTCATGCTACATTAAGCATTGAAGCGAAAAACATGCAGAAATAGCCGTAAGGTTTGTAAAATAATATTGGGTTTATATAGTATTTCCGGATACTTTATAAACCTAATTTTTAATGTATACCCATGAGCGAAGTATTGATTTTGGTAATCATTGTGGCAGCAGTGCTGGCTTTTTTCAACAGAGAATGGATAAGAAACAGATTCTCTCCAAAAAAGCATACCTACTACACCATTGATGACCAGTTTAATTCTGATAAACGTGACAGGGAGAAAGAAATAGACAGACTGTTGAGTAAGATGGGCAAAAACGGGATCAACGATCTATCTGAAAAAGATAGAAAAAGGCTTGATGAATTGTCCAAAATGTAAAAAATAAATATTAAGAAATGGAATCTATCATAGTACATCCTAAAAACTCTATGGAATTGAACGCTCTAAAAGGTGTTTTAAAAGAAATGAACATTAAGTTTGAGAAAGCTCATGTGAAAAGTTCATATAACGGACAGAAAGTGGTTAAGAAAGCAAGTGATAATAAAAATGTAAGACCTGCTTCAAAACCTTCAAAACCTAAAGGAGAGTAATGAAAAAGATCTTAGCTATCACCTTTTTGGTATTATTGATAGACCAGGCTTCAAAAATTTATATTAAAACCCATTTTAATCTGGACGACAGCATTACCATTTTACCAGGTTTTAAACTGACTTTTGTAGAAAATCCGGGAATGGCATACGGGTTTCATTTCGGAGGAATTATCGGAAAGTATTTACTTGTGATTTTAAGAATTTTCCTGATTGGAGGAATGGTCTATATGTTTAAGAAATGGCTGAAGGAAGGAGCTTCTAACTATCTGCTAATCCCAATGGCTATCATCTTTGCCGGAGCGATTGGAAATCTTATTGACGGAATGTTCTACGGAATGCTCTTCGATAGTGGAACTGTTTATGATTCACGCATCGACCGATGGATTGGCTACGGTGGGATTTCCAAGTTTGCCCCATTTGGTCAGGGATATTCTACTTTCATGAAAGGATGTGTAGTAGATATGCTTCATTTCCCGTTAGTAGACTGGTATGTTCCGGACAGTTGGCCTATCATTGGTGGAAAACATATTGAATTCTTTAAATATATTTTCAATGTTGCCGATTCAGCGATTACCGTAGGAGCAGCTTTCCTGTTAATTTTCAGAAAAAAAGCATTTCCAAACGGACTTGAATTCTAAAAGATGTATCTCAAATGAGAAAAACAATCAAAAATATTTTTAAATTTTTCCTGCTTCTTCTGGTCGCAGGAATTATTTTTATTGCCTGGGCAAATTACAGCATCAAAAAAGAAAGCGCAGCTTCTCTATCTTACAATATTGCTGAAATACCGGCAGCAAAAACCGCTTTATTGCTGGGAACCGGGAAAACCTTAAACAATGGTATGCCCAATGCCTATTTCTACAATAGAATCAAAGCTGCCACAGATCTTTATAAAAGTGGAAAAATACAGTACATCATTGTAAGTGGTGACAACAGCAGCAAAGACTACAACGAGCCGGAAGACATGCAGTTGGCATTGGTACAACAGGGTATTCCCCAGAATAAAATCATTCTGGACCACGCAGGATTCCGGACATTGGATTCTGTAGTAAGAGCCAAAGATATCTTCGGACAAACGAAACTGATCATCATTTCTCAAAAGTTCCACAACGAAAGAGCTGTCTTCCTTGCGCAGAAAAATGGAATTCAAGCCTTTGGCTACAATGCAGAAGATGTGAATAAGTATGCCGGTTTAAAGACCAACCTGCGGGAGTATCTGGCCAAAGCTAAGGTATATTGGGATTTAATCTTTGGAATAGAACCTAAATTTGGTGGAGAGAAGATAATAATTCCTTAATTTAGGTCTTATGAAAACGATTCAGCTTTTTTTACTGATCTGTATTCTTGTTTCCTGCAAGAAGGAAAATATTTATTATTACACCAACAATAAAGAAATTAAAGATAGCACAGTCATTCGCTTTGTTGATACAGAATTAAAAAAACTGGATGTTGACCCCAAGAAAGGGAATTTAAAAATTTACACTACCCTGGATTCTGTTTCTTACAAAACAAATCTGGATACCATAAGAACAAAAGTCTTTGAGCTGGCTTCAAAAGATCATTCCATTCCAAAAAACAGACCTCTTTTTGATGACTGGATAAAAGAAAAAATAATAGTGGTTGATAACAAAACCGCAAAAGTTGTAAAATTCTACAGCACATTTAAAAACGTTAAGCTTGACAGGGATGAGATCAATATGATAGGGATGAAAAAATTAATCAAGTTGGGAAGTATCTTGAATACAAATTCCGAAGCAGAAATCCCTGAAGATTATCTTAATACTTATGCATCTGCAGTGGTCCCTTCAGATAGCAGTAAAATAAAGGAAAATGCGGTGGACTTTTTGTCAAAGTTCAAAATTGATCATCCAGACAGAAAACATTACAATTTAAATTTTCTTTCTTTTCAGGATGCCATTAAAATATTTCAAACCTATAACCGAAATGGGGTATACAAGGAACCTTTCAGTATTAAAAGCGTTTCCGAAAATGACAAACCTCTTTATACCCACAAGAAAGATTCAATAAATATATTATCCCCCATTTCCACTCATACCATTCAGGATCGTCTGGATTATTATAAAGACCATCATTACAGAATATCTGAATCTCAAATCAAAGCTATCCAAAACCTTTACAGCATAGGAGGCCCCACTTTTCATGCTATCCTGGTCAATGATGGAAAATATACTTATTTTATCTATGTGACAAGCATTGTGATTACTGATCATGATAAAAAACAATCGAAAATGATTCCGGCCGGATTAATGAAAAAAATCGGAATTCATTACTATAACGCAATTAGAAAGTAATTTTGCGTAAATTTGTAATTCATTAATTTTTAAATATAAATTTTAAACAAATGTCAAGAATTCTTACCGGCATTCAAGCCACCGGAACCCCCCATCTTGGAAATTTATTAGGGGCCATTATTCCTGCGATCGAACTTTCTAAGCAGGAAGGAAACGAATCATTTTTATTTATTGCGAATCTTCATACGCTTACCCAGATTAAAGATGCGCAGACTTTAAGACAGAATACCTACGAGATTGCTGCGGCTTGGCTTGCTTGTGGATTAGATACCGAAAAAACATTTTTCTACAGACAGAGTGATATCGCTGAAACCTGTGAATTATCTTGGCATTTATCATGTTTTTTTCCTTATCAAAGATTAACATTAGCACATTCATTTAAGGATAAGGCTGATCGTCTTCAGGACATCAATGCCGGTTTGTTTACCTATCCTATTCTGATGGCTGCAGATATTTTATTATACGATGCGGAGATTGTTCCAGTAGGAAAAGACCAGCTTCAGCATTTGGAAATTGCAAGAGATGTTGCTTCAAGATTCAACAATCAGATGGGCGAAGTTTTTGTATTGCCACAATCTGAGCTTCAGGAAGACACAAAATATGTTCCTGGAACGGATGGACGTAAAATGTCTAAATCTATGGGGAATATCATCAATATCTTCTTACCTGAAAAAGAACTGAAGAAACAAGTGATGAGCATTGAATCTGACTCTAAGTCTTTGGAAGAGCCTAAAGATCCTGCCACAGATAAAACATTCCAGATTTATGAATTGATTGCTACTCCTGAACAGACCGAGGAATTAAGAACGAAATACCTTGCTGGTAACTTCGGATACGGGCATGCTAAAAAAGAGCTTTTGGATCTGATTCTTGTTCGTTTTGAAAAAGAAAGAGAAACGTTCAATTATTATATGAACAACCTTGATGAATTGGAAGCAAAACTTCAGCAGGGAGCAGAAAAGACAAAACCTATCGCAATGGAAACTCTAAAAAGAGTAAGAACAAGCTTAGGATTTTAATTCTAAGTTTTATACATACGAAAGCCCTTCAGTTGAAGGGCTTTTTCTATTTGAGTCTATCTCATATTTTTTATAAGAATAAAGTAGTGCATACTGTCTTCAAATTTGTAAAGGATATCCCAGCCAGGATATTGTTTGATAATGGTCCTGATAATAGATAATCCTAAACCTGTGGAGCCATGATCCGAACCTTGTTTATAGAAACGGTTAAAAATTCTGGATTCATCCAATGAAGCAGGTGTTCCACTGTTTTGAAAAGTGATCCTATCATTTTCAATGATAATGTTTAAAGTACCTTCCTGATTATTATATTTAACTGCATTTTTAAGAAGATTAGACAGTAATATATCGGCAAGATCCTGATTAAAATCTGCCCGAAAATGCCCTTTCTCAATAATATTGACCTCTACTTTTTTAAATGCTATAAAATCTTCATAATTCTGAACCAGTATATCAATCATCTTATTGAAGTCAACATGTGATGTTGTATTAAACTGACTGTTTTCAATCTTGGAAAGCATCAACAGAGATTTATTCAGTCCTACCATCCTTCTCAGATCATTTTTAACTTCCGTGAGAAAGGTCAGACTCTTTTTATCAGGATTCTCATTCTGAATAAGAAGATCTATTTTATTAATAACAATTGCAAGTGGCGTCTGAAGCTCATGAGATGCATTTTCAATAAACTGTTTCTGCTGATAAAAAACAAGTTCATTACGGTCTATCATCTCGTTAATTTCCACGTTCAGCTCTTCAAATTCCTTGATGGAATAGTTTTGGTCTTCCTGGGAAAAAGGAATTCCGAACTGATATTTTTTCAATTTATCCAGAATCAGATAGAACGGACGCATTGCTTTATTCAGCAAATAGCCGTTCACTGCAACAATGCTTATTACCAAAAGAATATAAAGAACAATCAATGCCGTTGTAAGGTCATAGATAAGCTCATCCTCCTCTACTGTTGAAGTTCTGATGACAAGCCTTTGCCGATTTTTATACTGATCGATAAAATCTGCTTCAAGAACCCTGTAAGGCTGGTCTTTATCATCATACTCCATATAATACATCTTATTATAGAGTCTGCTCCTGTTTTTGTATTCTCCGGCAGTAATCGGCATGATCTTAAATTCGTTAAATCCAAAATCGTTATTCTTCAGGAGTTCCGGATTCAGATATACCGCCTTGATGATCTGTATTTTTCTATCTTTCAGTCCGTCATCTACGTTATCGTGTACCTCATCCAGAATATAGGCATAAAACAGTCCGGCCCAGACTGCAATAATCACCAGCAGGATCATAATAAGGTACTTTATTGTATAATATTTTAAGGAAACCTTCATCAGACAAATTTATATCCTATTCCGTATACTGCCTGAAAATCTGCTTCTGCATTAAGTGTTTTCAGCTTTTTACGAAGATTTTTAATTTGTGAATAAATAAAATCAAGACTGTCTGCCTGATCGATATAATCTCCCCAGATGGCCTCTGCAAGAGTCGTTTTCTGCAATGTTTTTTCAGGGTGAATAACAAAGTAATACAAAAGATCATATTCCTTTCGGTTAAGAACCAGCTCTTCATTTCCTACTTTAACATATCTGTTTTCCGGGTCAATGCTAATATTTTTATACCTGATGATATTCTCACCATCCTGGTTTTTTCTTCTTATTACAGACCGGATTCTAGCCATTAGCTCCGCCAGGTGAAAAGGTTTAGCCAGATAATCGTCAGCTCCTATTTCCAACCCGGTTACCTTATCATCCACTGAATCTTTGGCAGACAAAATAATAACCGGATCTTTTTTATGCATTTTTTTGATTTCCCGTAAGAGATCTATTCCATTACCGTCAGGAAGCATTATATCCAGCAGGATGCAGTCGTATTCATAGGAAATAATCTTTTCGAGTCCGGAACTGTAGTTTTCTGCATATTCTACAATAAAATGCTCTGCTTCCAGAAATTTCTGTACAGTATCCTTTAGGTCCGGTTCATCTTCTACTATTAAAATCTTCATAGGCTCTGCTGCTTGGATAGGTTATATCAAATATAAGAAATTATAAGGCGGGAAGTTGGAAGAGGGAGGCTGAAAGTTGCTATTCTATCATCTACAACTGTTTACTTTTTAAGAAACAGACCATTTCAATGGCGTCCTATACAACTTCCTTCTTCCAATTCCCAGCTCCCTTATCTCAAAAATCAGTTCGTTTTTATGTAGCGTCCATCTGCATCAAAGATCAGACATAGACCATTCATCAGATGAATCTTGTAGGCATCATATTTTTTTTCAATAGACTGAACAACACTGCACGGATGATGTTTGGTCATAAAAGACACAATATTCTTTCTAATCTTACTGGAAGATGATTTTCTTCCATCACTGTTTATTAAGCTCCAGTTTACCATAATACTAAAATTTTATTGTTATTCTTCAATGCGTTAGTCATCAATTTTTTTGAAATTTCCATTTCGGTCAAACTCCAGTTCCAATCCATTGGAAAGCTCTGCTTTATAAGACCATCTTTTCTTTTCTATCTTAACGATATAGGTATTGGGGAAATTTCTGCTGCTGTAATTTTTAATAGAAGCAGGAATAAAACCGTAAGGAATCTTCTGGTGGTTCCCATCTACTTCTTTCCAATTTCCATTACTATCAAATTCTATTTTCATTCCATTGTTCAGATATACCTTATATTCATCTACCCCATAGATTTCTCTGTCTTCAATAGCAGATGATACCGGAACTCCTTTAAAGTGCCCTGCAAGAAAGGTTTTAGCAGCCCTAGGCAATTGATTGGAGCTAATAGCTCTGTCCTGTGCTGAGATCAGGCCACCGATCAATAAGAAGATCAAAACAAATACTCCTGTGATTTTCTTTACATTTTTCATAATATTAAATTTTTCTGTCATTATTATGGAGCAAAGGTCCAAATCAATTTGGGAAAGAATTGGGAATAATTATTTGAGCAAAGAAATAAGCAGATTTAAAATGATGTTTACATTTTTGTTGATATGATCTTTTTAAAACAGAAAAGCCATTAAGATAAACTTAACGGCTTTCATATGTGACTTAACTGTCTAAATTTTATAAGTACTCTTTAATCTGCTGAAGATGAGTAATGGCCTTTAATCCGGCTTCTTTTTTATCTTCCTTATACACATCAAAGAAAATCGTATCCATCCCGAAATCTCTTCCCCCCAGTGCATCAGCGATCCAATCATCACCAATCATAATGCTTTCTTCTTTCTTTGCATTAGAAAGCCCAAGGGAATATTCAAAAATCTTCGGATTAGGTTTCCTTACCCCTACAGCATCTGCACTGGTAATGGTTTCAAAATAAGGGGCAATTCCCGACAAGGTACATTTTCTCTCCGTTACATCCTGAAAGCCGTTAGAAATAATATGAAGTGTATAATTCTTCGACTTCAGATACTCAAGGACATCTTCTGCCCCTTCTACCAATTCATTATGACTTACAATATTATCCAGAAAGTTCTCTTCAAAATAAAGGGAAAGTTCTTTATTGTCTACTCCAAAGTGCATGAAGGAATCATAAAAACGGTGTTCTCTCAAATACTCTTTGCCTATAATTCCATCTCTGATCTTTTCCCATAAATCTTCATTGATATCATGGTAAACAGCGTGAAACTCTTCAAAGTCTATATTATACTTCGAAGTAATTTCCTGCTTTTCGAAAAGTTCTTTGATGGCCAGATAGGCATTTCTGCGATGATCCCAGAGCGTATTGTCCAGGTCAAAAAAAACATGCTGCATTTTCATACAGCACAAAGTTAGTAATTTTAATTTTTTGTAATAGGATAATTCTTGCTCTTGCTTTTCACAATTTCAAGGCTTTTAGAAAAATTGAGCAGAAAATCGATGGTTTGTTTTTTAGGTTTCAAAGTTTTCACTTTTAAGGAGTCATTTTTTTTCATAAGCGAAGTATGTTTTCCTTAAAACGTGAAATTTTACAAAATATTATCTATCTGGTTAATATTATGTTATTTTCATCCATGATTTTTCTCAGGTTTATAAGCGCATATCTTACTCTACCTAATGTAGTATTAATACTCATATCGGTATGATCGGCAATTTCCTTAAAACTCAATCCGTCAAAAAACCTCAATTTGATTACTTCCTGCTGATTGAGGGGAAGAAATTGCAGCATTCTGAGCAGATCTTCCTGAATCTGATTAGTTACCAGCTGATCTTCAATATTTTCAGATGGTTCTCTGATCAGGTCAAAAATAGAATATTCATCCGTTTCAAATGTAGTCTCTGAAACTTTGATATTTTTGGATTTTGATCGGAAATGATCAATAATAAGGTTGTGTGAGATTCTTTTCGCCCAAAGGATAAATTTACCCTCTTCGTTGTAACGTCCTTCTTTTAGCATCACAATAATTTTCATGAAAGTATCCTGAAAAACATCATTGGCTAAATCTTCATCATTAATTTTATAAAAAATGAATGTAAAAAGTTCTCTCTGGTGACGATGAATAAGGGTTGACAAAGCCTCTTCATCACCTTTCTGGTAAAGTGAAATTAATAAACTATCCGATTTTGATTTCATAACTCTTCTCAATATAATATTTGCAGCCCAGCTATCGCCCAGATACATTATCTGGTTTTTGCTGTATATACAAAACAGTTCTTCAGAGTAGAGTCTCTTCGATAGGCGGTACAATTATATTATGGCGTAAATATAATAAATTTTTAATAACTGTTAAGCAATTATTAAATTTTCGCTATAAAAATTTAAAAAAAATCATTTAAACATGTCATGAATGAATACAGTAGGGATATTTAATGTAAAATTAATATTCAGACCTTTCATTTCTTTTCCGTTTAATCGGGCATCTCCAATAGGAAAAGCATAGCCCCCGGTAAGGTCTAACATCCCAAATAAGGTAACTCCGATTTTAGGTGCAATATATTTATTGGTTCCTTCCGCTCCCATTAAAAAGTAATAAGAATGGTAAAAATCTACATTCCTCTCAAAATTAAGCAGAACATCTGCCTGAAGCTTCGGCATGATAGCAAATTTTGAATCTGCCACTCCCATCAGGGCAGAACCACCCAATCTGTAAATTACATCATCATTTTTAAGAAAAAGCAACTTTCCTCCCACTTCTCCAAAGCTTTGATTCTGGTAGGTATATCCTACGCTGATCATTTTATGCATGGTATATTGTGCTTTTACCAAATTACTCAGTAAAAACAGGGATAGAATGGCAATTGCAGTTCGAAAATTCATCATCTCTCAATTAATTAAGGTGTAAAATTAAAAAAAACTGCCTTATCAGAAGATAAAGCAGTTCATAATATTTAGTTTATAGAAAAAATTAAATTCCGAAAGCGGCTTTAATTTCGTCAACTTTGTCTAGTTTTTCCCAAGTAAAGAACTCAAGACCTTCCAATGTAAGCTCATTCTTATGCCCTTTGTTAAAGGTTTTATCAGCCACATAATGTTCTTTCCCCATGTGTCCGTAAGAAGCCGTTTCCTGATAGATAGGATTTCTTAGTTTTAAGTTCTGCTCAATAGCATAAGGTCTTAAATCGAAAATGGTAGATACTTTTTTAGCAATATCTCCATCGTGAAGATCAACTTTAGCTGTTCCATAGGTATTGATGTACAGACCACAAGGTTCAGCCACTCCAATCGCATAAGAAACCTGTACTAGGACCTCGTCAGCAATACCAGCTGCTACAAGGTTTTTAGCAATGTGTCTTGTTGCATATGCAGCACTTCTGTCTACTTTTGAAGGATCTTTTCCAGAGAAAGCACCACCACCGTGAGCCCCTTTACCACCATAAGTATCTACGATGATCTTTCTACCTGTAAGACCAGTATCTCCGTGAGGACCACCGATTACAAATTTACCTGTAGGGTTGATGTGATATTTGATCTGATCGTTGAAAAGAGCTTTGATTTCTTCAGTCTGCTGAGCAACAACTCTGGGAACAAGGATATTCTTGATATCTTCACGGATCTTGTTCAGCATCTCTTCTTCTGCTCCGAAGTCATCATGCTGAGTAGAAACTACGATAGAATCAATTCTGATTGGCTTATGGTCATCAGAGTATTCAATCGTAACCTGGCTTTTCGCATCAGGACGTAAGTAAGCAATCTCTTTATTTTCTCTTCTGATCGCAGAAAGTTCTTTAAGGATCGTGTGTGCTAAGTCCAAAGCAAGAGGCATATAATTAGCCGTCTCGTTCGTAGCATATCCAAACATCATTCCCTGGTCACCAGCTCCCTGAGCGTTTGCTTTAGCTTCAAAAGACTCATCATTTACCGCTCTGTCAACCCCTTGGTTGATATCAGGGGACTGTTCATGAATTGCAGAGATTACTCCACATGAATCTCCATTGAACATATACTCACCTTTTGTATACCCAATTCCGTTAATTACTTCTCTGGCAATCGTCTGAACATCAAGGTAAGCATCAGATTTCACTTCTCCTGCCAATACCACCTGTCCGGTAGTTACAAGAGTTTCACATGCTACTTTTGATGTTTTATCGTATGCTAAAAAATGGTCGATTAATGCATCGGAGATTTGGTCGGCAATTTTATCCGGATGTCCTTCTGAAACTGATTCAGATGTAAATAAATAAGACATATTATTCTTTGTTTTTTAGATTAAAAAATAGTGTTGAAGAAAAATAAGAATAAAAATTGCCCAAAAAGAATACTGTTTTAGCATTTTTTTATAGAGGTTGCAATCAGGTCAAATTTTTCCTCGTTAATAAACGTCAGCAAATTTAAGCACTATTTTTGTAATACTCAAAATTTTTGTTTATTAATTATAATTTTCTTTAAATTAATGATTTATATCATTGTAAAGCCTGTTGGTTACTGAGGCTTTATGCTTACAAATTCTTTCGGACTTACGTGGTAATTCAGCTTCAGTTCTAAAGAATTTTTGATAGAGTGTGCCAATTCATCAATAATCTTCTGCTTAAAGGTTGGCTTATAGTAAATAATACTGATTTCTCTGTAAGGGAAAGGCTTCTTGAATCTGAAAACATTCTTTTTCTGCTCTTCAGAAAGCTGGCTTAAGGCAAGCTCCGGAAGGATACTGATCCCCCCAACTTTGTCTACCATATGTACCAAAGTCTGGATATTGGAAGCTAAGAAATCTAAATTTTTAGGCTTCAGGGTATTTTCTTTAAGGTGACAGATATTTTCAAACTGATTTCTCAGGCAGTTTCCTTCTTCAAGCAGCCATACTTTTTCTACATTCAGCTCCTCAGGAATAATATAAGCATTCTTTTTATTGGCTTCAGTATTGGAACTGTAGATCATCAGCTCTTCATTGAAAAGGAAATCCTGATAGAACTCATCTGCCGTATCGTAAGGAGTAGAGATAATCCCCGCATCCAGCTCTCCGGCTTTCAAAGCTTTAATAATATTATCCGTTGTCATTTCCTTTACATTCATCTGGATCTTAGGGTTTGTTTCTAAGAATTTAAAGATTTCAGTAGGCAAAATAAATGAAGAAACAGTAGGGATAATTCCAAGGTTGATGGTTCCCCCTAAAATGTTATTCAGCAGATTGGCTTTATTTTTCAGCTCATTGACAGATTCTATAATCACCTTGGCCTGATCGATGATCTGAAGACCTACATCTGTAGTACGGATTGGATGGGTAGTTCTGTCGAAAACCTTCACATCCAATTCATCCTCAAATTTCTGTATCATGGCACTTAAGGTAGGTTGGGTAATGAAGCACGCCTGAGCCGCTTTTCCAAAATGTTTATACTTATCAACAGCGATAAGATACTCCAGTTGCTGAATGTTCATTTGATTAATATTATCTATTACAAAGATATAACGTTTTTGTTATTAGCAATTAAAAATTCAAGTAAATTTGATAATTAGTACCTTTACAGTTCGATTTAGAAAATACGAGAACAATTATTCAAATCATCAATATATGGATTCTAAAAAATTAACGTTAAGCAACGGCGCACCTTATTTTGAGCATCAGGATTCCCAGACGGTAGGACCAAGAGGCCCGGTATTGCTGCAAGACTTTATTCTTCAGGAAAATCTTGCGCACTTCGTTAGGGAAAGAATTCCTGAAAGAATTGTACATGCTAAGGGAAGCGGAGCCTATGGAACCTTCACTGTAACGCATGATATCAGCCAATACACTAAGGCAAAATTATTTTCGAGAGTAGGAAATTCATGCAGAATGTTTGCCCGTTTTTCTACAGTTGGCGGTGAAAAAGGAAGCGCAGATACGGCAAGAGATCCGAGAGGATTTGCCTTAAAATTTTATACGGAAGACGGAAACTGGGACCTTGTAGGAAACAACACTCCGGTATTCTTTATTAAGGATGCTAAAAAATTCCCGGATTTTATTCATACCCAAAAAAGACTTCCAAAAACAAATCTGAAAAGCGCCACGATGATGTGGGATTTCTGGAGCTTAAACCCGGAATCATTACATCAGGTCCTTATACTAATGTCAGACAGGGGAACCCCTTATGGCTATCGACATATGCACGGCTTTGGATCTCATACTTTCTCCATGATTAATGATAAAAATGAAAGAGTATGGGTGAAATTTCACTTTAAAACAAAGCAGGGAGTAAAAAACTTCACAGATGAAGAAGCGGGAAAAATGGCTGGAAAAAATCCGGACTTTGCTCAGGAAGACCTTTGTAACGCTATTGAAAATGGAGATTTCCCAAAATGGACCATGTACATTCAGGTAATGACAGAGGAACAGGCAAAAGATTTCAGATGGAATCCTTTTGACGTTACAAAAGTATGGTTTCATGATGACTACCCGTTGATCGAGGTAGGAGAAATGGAACTGAATGAAGTTCCTGTCAATTATTTTGCACATGTTGAACAATCTACATTCTCACCAAGCAGCTTAATTAACGGAATCAGTTTCTCTCCGGATAAAATGCTTCAGGGGAGACTATTTTCTTATCCGGATGCACACCGATATAGAGTGGGTGTCAATTCGCATCAATTGGAAGTGAACAGATGTCCTTTTGCAGTCAATAATTATCAGAGAGATGGCTATATGGCAGATTCCAGCCAATATCAGGATAAACCGAATTACCATCCTAATAGTTTTGATGATATCACACCTGATGTTTCTTACAAAAACTATGAGTATGAATTAGATAGCGCTCATGTTGCCAATTATAACAGAAATGATAACGACAGCGATCATTATACTCAGCCGGGACTTCTTTATTCAAAAGCCATGAACGCGGAAGACAGGAACAATCTGATCCAAAACATTGTAGAAAGCATGAAGGGAATTAACGGACCTAAAAGAGAGGAGATCATCAACAGACAATTATGTCACTTTTTCCGCGCCAACATTGAGCTTGGCATGAAAGTAGCTTCACAACTAAACATCAATATCGATGCAAATATGATGAATCATTCAAAATAATCATATTGAACAATAAATTAAAAAAAAGGAAAAAAAAATAATATTTTTTCCTTTTTTTTGTAAAAAATTCATAATTTGCAGGGGATGATATTTTAAAGTGGAAAAATGAGTTACGAAAATATATTATTAAATAAGGAAGATAAATTATCTATCATTACAATAAACAGACCTGAAAGTTTAAATGCATTGAATGCAAAGACTATTCAGGAGATCAGTACAGCATTGGATGAGCTTAATTCTGACACTTCCTGCAGGGTAATTATCCTTACAGGCAGTGGAGAAAAATCATTTGTAGCTGGAGCTGACATCAAGGAATTCAGTGACTTCGGACAGGAAAAAGCTGAGGAACTTGCAAGAAACGGGCAAAATACATTGTTCAACAAAATTGAAAATCTATCTAAACCTGTCATTGCTGCCGTAAATGGTTTTGCATTAGGGGGAGGTTTAGAGCTTGCTATGGCATGCCACATCAGATATGCATCGGAGAACGCCAGACTGGGGCTTCCTGAAGTAACCTTAGGACTTATTCCTGGTTACGGAGGAACTCAAAGGCTTCCTAAACTTGTCGGAAAAGGTATTGCCAACGAAATGATCTTCTCTGCCAAAATGATTCCTGCTCAAAAAGCAAAAGAAATTGGATTGGTAAATGAAGTATACCCTATTGAAGAATTATTAACCAAAACGAAAGAATTAGCGAACGCTATTGCCTATAATTCACCAATGGCAATATCGAAGGCGATTAACGCCGTGAATTTATCGGACACGGATAAAGGTTTCGAGACTGAAATCAAGTATTTCGGAGAACTTTTTGAAATGGAAGATAAGAAAGAAGGAGTAACAGCTTTCCTGGAGAAAAGAAAGCCAAACTTCTAATCTTTCAAAAAGATTTTAATCCAAATTATTTCGAAAAAACTAATGCTGCGGTATGAATAAGTTTGATAAAGCTTATCTAAAAATGGCCCAAGAATGGGCACAACTCTCCTACTGTAAGAGAAAACAGGTAGGGGCTCTTATCGTAAAAGATAGGATGATTATTTCAGATGGCTACAACGGAACTCCTATGGGATTCGAGAACTGCTGTGAAGATGGAGAGGGAAAAACGCACTGGTATGTACTGCATGCGGAAGCCAACGCTATTTTGAAGTTGGCAGCATCTACACAATCTGCAAAAGGTGCAACGTTATATTTAACATTGTCCCCTTGTAAGGAATGCAGTAAGCTGATCCTTCAGGCAGGTATTACAAGACTGGTGTATATTAATGAGTATTCAGATGACGATGGGATATCGTTCCTGAGAGGCCATAACATTGAAATAGAACAAATATCGGACTGTGAACTAAAAAAATAAGCACAAATGACTTGGGATGAAAAGATCAAAGATTTTGAAATATTTCTTCGTTTCGAAAGAAATTTTTCAGACAACACGCTCGACGCTTACGTTCGGGACATTAAGAAACTAAAAGATTACGCAGAAGAAGATCTGGCAAACGTCGGTCCAGATTCTATCGGTTACGAAAACCTGCAGGAATACATTTTCAATCTTTCTAAACAGAAATTCAGTGAGCGATCACAGGCAAGGTGGATATCATCCATCAAAGCCTTCTTCAAATTTCTGCTGGAAGATGAATATCGTGAAGACAACCCAGCAGCGTTACTTGAAGGCCCTAAACTGGGACTGTATCTGCCGGATACTTTAAGCCTGCCGGATATTAATAAAATTATTGCCGCCATTGAGGTCAATACAGATCTAGGAAAAAGAAACCAGTGTATCATTGAGGTACTCTATGGTTGCGGACTCCGTGTGTCTGAGCTGATCGATCTGAAGATTTCGAATATCAACTTCAGGGAGCAATATATTAAAGTACACGGAAAAGGGAACAAAACTCGTTTTGTGCCTTTGGCTGATTACACAGCTGAACTGCTGGAAAGCTATATCAAAGAGGTACGCTCTAAAGGGAAAATCAATAAGAAATATGAAGACACTCTTTTTTTGAACAGCCGTGGCACTTCCATGTCAAGAGTAATCGTATTTCTTATTATTAAGGAACTTACAGATAAGGCAGGAGTTAATAAGAAAATTTCTCCACATACCTTCAGACATTCTTTTGCAACGCATTTGCTGCAGAACGGTGCAGATCTTCGTTATATTCAGGAAATGCTGGGGCACTCCAGCATTACTACAACGGAAATTTACACTCACCTGAAGACAGAAGAGCTGAGGGATGTTATCTTAACTTATCACCCGAGAAATATTAATATTGCTCAGTGAACCTGAAGATCCACCTTAGAAAATAATTATTGAGGAATGAAAGTATTGAAATATTGTCCAAGTTGTGGCAAAGAGTCTTTACATTGGGATGGTGAAAAGAAATGGAGCTGCCCTGACTGTGGTTTTACCTTGTACAACAATGTAGCAGGCGCTGTAGCGGTTGTTATCAGATGTGGTGATGAAATTTATCTTACAAGAAGAAACAGAGATCCTAAAAAAGGAAAACTGGATCTTGCTGGAGGGTTTGTTGATCCCAAAGAAAGTGCAGAGGAAACCTGTAAAAGAGAACTTTTTGAAGAACTTCAGCTTGACATTGATATTTCCAACCTGAAATACCTGACGAGTCTTCCCAACATTTATCAGTATAAAGAGATTGATTACAATACGATCGATCTGTTTTATGAGTATACTGTTTCGGAGAAGTTTGAGGTCAGCCTTGAAATTTCAGAAATTTCAGAAGCGGTGTGGATTCCTGTACAGGAACTTGACCTTGATGAGATTGCTTTTGATTCTCAGAAGAAATTTTTTGAAGGTTATTTAAAGAAATAATTTTTGTATCATATTCTCCCGCAGATTTTGCAGATACAGCATATGTTTGGGTTTTACCAACTGCTTATTTTGTAAAATCTGCGGGAGTTTTTTTATTAATAAAAACAATTTTCCCACGGATTTCACGATTTACACAGATACATTTAATATAAGTTCTGGGATGACCTGTGAAATCTGTGGGAATTGTATTTTAAATCAGTATGTTTTTGATTTCAGCATTTCATCAAAATACTGAATAAGCAAGGTTCTTTCTGCCTCAGACAGGTTAGCTTCCTCGTGATAAACAACATAACCAGGTAATGGCATTGTCTTGTGTTTAAGAGCCTCCATAGACCTATCAAGCATATTCTCTTTTAATTCCTTATTATAGGTTCCCCAAACAGAAAAATTAAGATGCTGACGCCCTTCATTTACATGGCTTTTTACCGACCATGAAATAGGTGCTATGTAAGCATACTTTGGATACACTGTTTCGTTCGAATGACAGTCATAGCAAGCATTTTTAAGAAGTGTACTTACCTTTTCCGGAGCATTTTTCATCTGAATAAAATTCAGTTTAGAATCAACCGGTTTATTTACTGTATCAATCGGAAAAAACTGTATAAGAGCAAACGCTACCAATGTCCAGAAGATTATTTTCTTTGCCGTCTTCATAAATTTTATTTAACCGGAGTTATGACTGCATCAGCAGATTTTACTTCTTTTTTGATTTCCTGTACTACTGTTTTTTCTTTTTCTTCCAAAGCAGGAGGAGTCGCAGCCGTTGCAGATGTATTGATCCCTTTTGGATTATCAAGTGTTCTGGTATCTGTAAGATCCCATTCTTCTCTTGTCTCCCATAATGCTTTTACCAGAGCCTTTTTGTAGAAAACATAAGCATCTTCCGCAAAGGTTTCAGTTGCGAAGTCTGCTTCATCCCAATATTTATCATTATTATTATCTACCAATATCCGGACAATGTATTCATTAGGTTTCAGAATATCAAATTTTACACGATCGCCTTTAGTATACTTTTGATACACTACTTTATCAGAAGAATCTAATAACTGGATCCAGTAATTAGATGCAGGTGCATTGGAGAGCGTGAACTCCAGACTTCCAAACTGTTCTACTTTATCAACAGTGAAATCAAAACGTTTGGATTGGGTATTTTTTGCATAGAAAGAGGAAACAGTTTCCTTAGGAATCGTCAATTGATACTCTTTTCCATTAACAAAATCAGACTGTACCAGAATCTGATAAGGATTTACCTCTGAAATCTTAGCTGTAAATGGTAAAGTAGCCAAAGAATCTCCCTTGGTAGCAAGTCTCCATTTTGATGGATCAATTTTATCAATAAAATAATTGGATGAGATTTTAAAATCAGATTTTGGATCCAGTGAACCTCCCCCGTTGTCGCTGAAGATGTCCATTGTATTTTTTTTATTGTACTTGTAGAACAATGAAACTGAATACACAGTATCTTTTTTGGGTCCGATATTGTGGCTGAACATCAATTTCTCAGTTGTCTCCTGCCCAATATTATTCTTCACGGCATCAAACCAGATTCTAACTGAATCAGATTTTGGGGTGTGAGTTATTTTTATATCTTTAAGCTTATCATTGAGAGATTCTACTTTTACAATATCCGGATGGCCCTCAAAAGTCATAAGAACTCCTCCGGGCGCTTCCTTCATCTCTGAATACTTCAATGCTTTCTTTGATGGATAAACACTTAAATTCAGTCCTGAAATGGATTTCTCAACATCAACGGTTTCTTTTTTAAATCCTATTTTTTCCTTTCCGGGATCATAAACGGAATTTCCGTTTTCATCTTCGAAAGCTATAATTCTATATTTACCGGGAGAAAGGTAATTCAGTTCATAGTATCCGTCATCATCTACCTTGGTAATGTAATAGGGCTTTTGCTTATAGTTCATAGTATCTTTTACCTGATACAGTCCTACTACCATTTTATTTTCATTGGTTCCGGTTTTCTTCTTAATCTGCATGGCATCTTTTATGTCACCACTTATATACAGATCATCCAACTTTTCTCCTGTAGAAAAAGCAAAATTAAAATACCGAAGAATATTAGACTCATTATTATCTGCAATTGAATTTCCAAAGTTGAAATTATAAGTGGTATTGGCCTGAAGGGTATCAGCCCACTGGATAAGAACAAATTTATTGGCAATATTCGATGGAAGAATTCGCTTGATATTTTTAATTGGCGGAGAAATGATAAGGTTTTTATTAATATCCTTTAGGGTCACATATTCATCAAAATCCAGTCGAAGTTCGTGGATATCTCTTTTTACATTAATCCTTGTGGTATCAATATTTGAACTTAAAAATTTGGGAGCCAATGTATCTTTAGGTCCTCCCACAGGAGATCCTACCCTTGCACAGGAGTGTACAAGAAAACAGATAACGAATAATAAAAGAAACCTTTTCATGAAAATGTTTAAGCAAAAATAAACATTATTCTCCAAAAACTTCATGTCCACTATTCAAACTATCTTTACTGTCATTCATTACAGTCTGAAGTTTCTCCTGCTGCAAAGGGAAATTTTCAAATAATCCTGATAATGCAAGTGCTGTATAAACTTTACCTGAATATTTATTTCCGATTGCCACGATGGTTACTTTAGATTTTAAAAGGTGAGCAAATACGGAATTGGATCCATGCCACCATCCGTTATGGTAGGTTAGCTTTTCACCGTTATCAAATATTTTCATTCTAAAACCTAATCCATAATTGTTCATTCCTGCCTTTTCATTGCTGTAAGGAGTAAATACCAGCTGCATCAGCTCCGGCTTTAAGAAATCCTTAGAGAACATTGCTTTGGAAAAATTGTATAAATCTCTGGGTGTAGTGTACACATTTTTATCTCCATAGATAAGATCAAGACGATCTAAAGGATATAATCTATTGGCACCATAATAGAAAGACTGAGAAGCTGTTGGAACATCTTTTTCCTGGAAAATATAAGTATGATCCATCTTCAATGGTATGAAAACCATTTCTTTCATCGCCTGCGGAAAAGGTGTCTTGGTTACTTTTTCAATCAGCAGAGCCAATAAGGCAAAATTTGTATTACAGTACATAAATCCGGTATCTGTATCTCTTGCCAGATCCGGTTTATATTTGATAATCATATTCAGTACATCCTGATTGGTAATAAACGGCTTGGAAAGTTCTGCCGGGGCAGGCTTTATCTGAGTGATAAAGTATTCGTATTTGGGTAATCCGCTTCTTTGATCCAGCAAGGTCTGAACAGTTACATTCGGATACGGAAATCCTGGAAAGAATTGGGTAAGATGATCAGTAAGCTTTATTTTACCGGCTTCTATCAGCTTCATCATGGCCATAGCCGTCAATGTTTTTGACACTGAAGCTACGTGTAATGGTGTATTCTTATCGATCGGCATCTGATTGCCTTCTCTACCGAAGCCTCTATAGTTTTCGTATAAAATCTCATCTCCTTTGGCCACTAAAATACCGCCACTAAGGTCTCCTCCTTCCCATATTTTTTTATAGTATTGATCTATATAGCCTGTCAATGATTCTTTATTGGAAAGCTGCCCGTCAGCTTTTGTAAAAACATTTCCCAGATCCACATTCCCATAGTTCGGAAGGTTGGTCATATTTTCAACTGAAGCCTCTTTGGATTCAGATTTATTTTTACAGGAAAAAAGGGATAAAACAACAGCTGTAGCAAGTACTAAATTACGCATCTTCATAAGATTCAAAAATGAGCGGCAATTTAATAAAAGTCAAAATTAAATTGTAAATATGAAAGGAACATTATGAATAATTTAACATAAAATCAGAAAAAAGGATAAAATCAAAGAAGGCTGAGGAAGCAGATAGTAGGAAGGAAAATCCTTTCATTATACCAGCTTCCTCAGCCTTATCAGTATTCTTTATTCATAACGAATCAGCAATAAGAGGCTATAATCTTATCTACAATAAACTGGGCCAATTTCTCTTTGCTCTGATGTGTCCATCCGGCAATATGAGGAGTTACCATTACTTTTTCGGATCTCAGAAGATATTGTAAGTCTTCATTTTCTGTTTCAAGATTCTCAAAAGAGGACTTTTCATATTCTAAAACATCTAAACAAGCCCCTTTTACCTTACCTGCTTTCAATGCTTCTACTAAACTTTTAGTTTTTATATTTTTCCCTCTTGCAGTATTCACAAAATAGAAGTCATTTTTCATCTCAGAAATAAACGTTTCATCGATAAGATAGTGAGTTTCTGAAGTCAGAGGAATATGCAGGCTCAATACTTCTGCAGATTGCTTTAATTCATCTAAGGTAACCTGAGTGGCAAATTCATCGGAAAGACCCGGAAGAATATCATGGAAGATCACTTTACATCCAAAGCCAGAAAGTCTTTTGGCTGTAGCTTTTCCCATATTTCCGTATCCTATTAATCCTACCGTTTTTCCCAGTAATTCATCTCCTCTGTTTTCTTCACGTTTCCAAATCCCATTCTTCACTTCCTGAGAAGCAATAAAAAGCCTGTTCATAATGACTAACAACATTCCTACAACATGTTCTGCAACAGAGTCTCTATTCCCTTCCGGAGAGTTGATCAATTGAATTCCCAGTTTTTCGGCAACAGGAATATCAATGTTTTCCATCCCCGCTCCTACTCTTGCAATAAACTTCAGATTCTGAGCCTGTTCAAGAAAGTTTTTATCTAAAGGAATACGGCTTCTAATGATAATACCGTCATAGTTTTTGATCTTATGGCAAACCTCATCATAAGTGGAAGTAAAGTCTTCTTCCAACATAAAGTTTTTAGCTAAAAGCTGTTCGGTGATGAGCGGATGATTTTTATCTAAAAGGAGAATTTTCATAATTTAAACACAAATGACACAAATTAGTTTCACAAATAACATATTCTCCATTTTCAAAGAAAAGTGTTTGTAATTTACAATATAGCTATAAAAACAAAATGCTTTTAATCTGGATATTCCGTATTAAAAGCATTTTAAAGTCTTATTTTTTATCCTTTTTGGAAGATTGTGGTTCTTCCGGCTCCTGGAATAATTTCTTAAGTTCTACAGATTCCAGAGGCTTCATTCTTCCGGAAAGAATTAAAGAAAGTTCTTTTCTACGGAAGGCTGCAGCATATCTTTCTTTTTCATCTTCTGTTTCCGGAACCATATCCGGAATTGGAATTGGGCGGTTGAATTCATCTACTGCAACGAAGGTATAGATCCCTGAATTGGTATGAACTTTTTTCTGATTAATAGGATCGTCTGACCACACATCCACATAAACCTCCATAGAAGTAGAGAATGCTCTGGAAACTTTAGATTCCAAGACCACAACGCCGCCTTCAGGAATCGGATGATTGAATGAAACGTGATTTACAGATGCTGTTACAACTCTTCTTTCACAATGTCTTGCTGCAGAAATAGAAGCACATCTGTCCATTTTTGCTAAAAGTTCGCCACCAAAAAGGTTTCTTAGAGAGTTTGTTTCGTTCGGAAGAACGATATTGGTCATAATCGTCAGGGATTCTGACGCGGTTTTTATTTTTGCCATTTATTCTTAGTGTTTTTGGGAGCAGCCGGAACTGTTTTTGGAGTTTTTCCGGCAGGTTTTACCAATGAATCTTTCTTAAGGGAGTCTGAAACAGGAGTTTCCGGGCCATGTACCACTACCTTCACCGTATCTTTTACAATTCTGTGGGTAGAAGTCTGTACAGATACTTTATTAAAGGATTTCTTCCCAAAGAGAAGTTCCTTTTGGGTAAATGCAAAGTATGCAATACCAAGAACCGGAATAATCAACAGGAAGAACCAAAGAATAGTCTTCTTGAATTTATAATCCTTTTCACGGTTTACTGAGGGGTTTACATTTTCACCATTATTGATGTCAGAAAATCTGATTTCTTCTAATCCGAAAAAATCCGGACGTCCCGCTTCCACTCTTTTTCCTTTGAAATGTGTATGTCCTTCTTCAATAAAGATGGTTCCCAGGTTTTGAATTTCAAGAACCTGTTCTGCCTGAAGTTTTTTCTTCCAAAAATCAGTCTGTATCTTCAGATCACTTCTGGAGGCTTCTACAGACATCTGTTTTTCCTTGGCAATAAAAATGGTAAGGTCCTCTGCCTGTACTTCATAGTCAATTGTAAATTCAATCTGACTTGCAGGAGGCAGGATACTTCCGTTTTCGGAATTGATAATTGCCTTAGAATTTTTCAGGGAAAACACACCAAAGCCTGGAACCGTGACAGTTCCGTATTGTTTTAAATATTCTAAAATGTATGCTGAAATATTCATTTGGCAGCAAATTTATAACTTTTTCATGACTTTTTGAAGATATTTAACGCATATAAAAAAAGACTGCCAAAGCAGCCTTTTGAGTATTTCATATGAAAACAGGTTGACTATTCATGATCTCGAATCCCTTTCGGAATAAATTTGCAATCCCCTTATTTACAGTCATTCCTTTCTTTCAATCTATTGAATTTTCCAGCTGATACCAAACATAAAATTTGTTCCTGCCTGCGAGAAGTAATAAGGGGCACCACTATATACAGCTCCATTATTGACATATTTTTTATTGAACAGGTTATTGACCAATAATTTCAAAGCGACATCGTTGTTAGCAATTTTAAACTGATACTGTGCATTAAAATCAGTCAGGATATAATCTTTTAGCTGTACATTCTTATCCTCTGTATTATCAAGGTATTGTTTTCCTACATACTGATTCATTAAAGCAAACTGGAAACTTTTAGATGGCTTAAATGTCAATCCTAAATTAGCAACTACATCCGGAGAGAATGAAATTTGGGTATTGCCCAGATTCTTAACCACTTTTTTGTTTTTCATATTGAAATCCAGATTTCTGTTCTGGCTCAAACTTATATTTCCGGAAACCTCCCATTGCTTTGAAAGTTTTGCCAACAAACCAATTTCGATTCCTCTTCTGTAGCTTTTCCCTGAATTGGTTCTGATAAAAGCTCCTACATTATTCAGTTCTCCGTTTAATACCAATTGATTCACATAGTACATATAGTACAGATTTGCAGTCACGGATAAAAATCCAAACTGCTTTTCCAGTCCCGCTTCAAAATCATGAAGTTTTTCAGCTTTAACACTATTATCAGCAATCAGATCATCTCTGTTGGGTTCACGGTGAGCATGAGCATAAGACAAATACACTTTCCCATTTCCAATTCTATAATTCACCCCTGCCTTAGGATTGAAAAACAGCCATTTTTCTTTGATATTTCCTCCTTCGCCATCACCATCCAGCAGTATTTTAGTATCATAATTGATATTTCTCAGCTGAAGATCTCCAAAAAATTCAAAATCATTTACCCTTACAAGTGCTTTTGCAAACCCTGCCACTTCATTCTTCACAGAACGTCCTCTATAATATTCATAGTTATCAATTTGTGGAAAGTACACTCCGGTTACTGTACCGTAATGCTTCCCATAATACTGGTTGGCTACTATTCCGAAATTAAGATCTACATTTTCAAATTTCCCGTAAAGGGTAGAAACCAATCCATAAAAATGATTATCCAGCCATTTTTTTCTAATGAAGTCTGTAGTTTCTACAGGAAGTCCATTTACGACTGGAACAGCTAAATTATAATTAGAATAATGCACTGCCTCCTTATCATTCTCATCCACTCTGGTATAATTCTCATAATATCCCTTTCCTCTTGTATAATGCAGAGTAGTTTCCAAATTCCAGGTATCATTGAACTTTTGTTCCCATAGAAACTGATAATGATTCTGGCGATAGTTGTCTGTTTCACCATCATAAAACTTCTTTTCACCGGTAAAAAGATCTATATATTCTCCGGAAGGATTATACTTCGGATCGGTTTCCCAGGTTTTTCTGCTGATTCCGTTCCATGCCTGATACGTTCTTTCTTTTCCTCCGAATGCCATTAAACGTAATCTCGTTTTCCCTTCTTCAAATAAAGCTGTAAAGTTGTAAGAATCCAGATTGGATGATGCTCTGTCAATATAACCATCAGAATGAATATGGGAATACCTTCCCATCACAGAAAGCCTGTTTTTCCAGAACTTACCCGTGCCTACTTCTGCTGAATATTTATAGGTATTGAATGACCCGTAACTGTCATCTGTTTTGAAATAAAACTTCTCTTCAGGATCTTTTGAAATGACATTAATGCTGGCTCCAAATGATGAAGCACCGTTATTTGAAGTTCCAACCCCTCTCTGAATAACAATCTGGGAGGCTGAGCTCGTTAAATCCGGGACATTCACAAAAAAAGCACCCTGACTTTCTGAGTCATTAAAAGGAACGCCGTTCATCATTACATTAATTCCTCTTCCCGCAACTCCACGAATTCTGATTCCAGTGTAGCCCACCCCATTTCCGGCGTCCGAAGTGGAAATAACCGAAGTTTGATTTTTCAACAGGATAGGAAGATCCTGCCCCATATTTTTTCCGTCTAAATCTTTCTGAACATTAATAATCTCCTTAGCAACAGGAAGTCTTTTGGTAAAGTTAACCGCTTCTATTTCCCTGATTTTCAGAGAATCCTTGTTTTGAGCCTGAATAAAGGCCACAGAGCCTATGGTAAGCCCTAAAAAAAATAATCCTTTCATTCTATAAATCTTTAACATTTAATGAATAAAAGGGGATCGATAAGATATTATACAGGTTCAACCCTCAGTAGAGTTGATGTCCCTAAACAGCATTACCTGTTCCAGGTTCGGTGGGTATAATCTCAGCCTGTTAAAGCACCCCTTTATTTCAGCCGCGAAAATACGAAAAATATATGAGATGAATGGGATTCGGGATTGCGTGGTACAGGATTATAGGAAAGCTGATTATAAAAAGATTTGTTGTATGAAGAAATTAGAGTTATAAAAAATCTTCATCGGTAATGAATGATCATCATTCATCACTCATTTTCTAATACGTTTTGTTATTGGCATCAATGTAATAATAGTTCTTTCCATCTTTTGTCACTTCAAACATTTTTCCCAGCTTCCAGCTGAAGTTTCTTTTAATATTTGAATATTCGAAAGGAATAATGATTTTATTATTAACATCAATAACCCCGAATTTATCATTATTTGAAGCAACAATCATCGGATCAGCCACATCATCTCCTTCCATGATGTAGAGGTACTGATATTGCGGATAAATCTGATACTGACGGTAGTCGGCTGCATTAACGAATTTTGATTTTTCAATAATTCCATAGAACCCATTAAGAACATACGCCTGAAAAAGCTGCTGCTTGTACTCTCCAAACTTGCATTTTCCAAGATCAGAATCCTTAAACTGATAAACTCTTTTTCCTGAATGATTTACACGGTAAGAAATCATATCCTTTTCTACAGTTGCATACTCTCCGGTTCCAAATTTTCTGACTTTCTCATTGGGAGAATTCAAAAGATTACAGTCTTCATAAAAAAATACGGCAATATGATATTCCGGCTGAATGATATATTTTCCATTTTGATTAACGTACCCGAAGCTGTCTCCCTTCTTTTTAGGGATCAACAATGGAAGGTCTTTGTTAATAACTACCAGGTCAGGATTGTGCTTGACTACAGCATTTTTCTCTTTTTTTATGGTAGTTTTCGTAACGTTTTTCACTGTTGGTTTCTTCACCAATTTAGTCTGTGAAAAAACAGAAATCGAAATAAAAACGCACAAAATATTCAGGATATTTTTCATATTCACCTTTTGTCTGCAAAATTACGGCCAAAAATAGAAATTATCAAATTCATATTTATAAAGAATCTAAATAATTTCATTCTTATAAAATCGTAAAATTTCGTAATTTTGGGGAACATTTTGAATTGTTTAATAATTTAAAAAACTTTTAAAAAAATGTAGATTATGCTGACCTTCTTTGGTTAATGTTGCATCACATGCGAGATCTCAAAATGTCATTAATTGTATTTTATACAGACCATTAAAGAAGCAGCGAAATACTCTACCTTTAATATTGAAAGACCTTCTATTATGAATATTTATAAGGATTACATCAAAGAGATTGAAGAAAGAAAAGACCAGGGGCTTCATCCAAAGCCAATTGATGGTGCTGAATTACTAAGCGAAATCATCGCACAAATCAAGGATTTGGGTAATGCAGATCGAACGGATTCTCTTAAATTTTTCATCTATAACACCCTGCCGGGAACAACAAGTGCAGCAGGTGTAAAAGCTAAATTTTTAAAGGAGATTATTCTGGGTGAATCCATAGTAGAAGAAATCTCTCAGGCTTTTGCTTTCGAATTATTATCTCACATGAAAGGAGGTAAATCCATCGAAGTATTATTAGACTTAGCTTTAGGTAACGATGCTGCCATTGCTCAACAAGCTGCAGACGTTCTTAAAACTCAGGTTTTCCTTTATGAAGCAGATACAAACCGTTTAAAGGATGCTTACAACAGCGGAAATGCCATCGCTAAAGAAATTTTAGAAAGCTATGCACAGGCTGAATTCTTCACTAAGCTTCCTGAAGTGGCTGAAGAAATTAAAGTGATTACTTATATTGCTGGTGAAGGAGATATCTCTACCGATTTACTTTCTCCGGGTAACCAGGCACACTCAAGATCAGACCGTGAACTTCACGGTAAATGTATGATCACTCCTGCAGCTCAGGAAGAAATCAAAGCTTTACAGGCACAACATCCTGATGCAAGCGTTATGCTTATTGCTGAAAAAGGAACAATGGGTGTAGGTTCATCCAGAATGTCAGGCGTAAACAACGTAGCTTTATGGACAGGTAAGCAGGCTAGCCCTTATGTACCATTCGTAAATATTGCACCGATTGTTGGAGGGACAAACGGTATTTCTCCAATCTTCCTTACTACAGTAGACGTTACCGGAGGTATTGGTGTTGACCTTAAGAACTGGGTGAAGAAAGTAGACGAAAACGGAAACCCTGTTCGTAACGAAAATGGTGATATCGTTCTTGAAGAAGCTTATTCAGTAGCTACAGGAACTGTGTTAACTATTAATACAAAAGAAAAGAAATTATATAACGGAGATCAGGAACTGATTGACCTTACCAAATCTTTCACACCACAAAAGATGGAATTCATCAAGGCTGGTGGATCTTATGCGATCGTATTTGGTAAGAAGCTACAGACATTTGCTGCTCAGGTTTTAGGTGTTGAGGCTCCTGTTGTTTTTGCTCCATCAAAAGAAATCTCTCACGAAGGGCAAGGTCTTACGGCTGTTGAAAAAATCTTCAACAGAAATGCTGTAGGAACTACACCAGGCAAAGTATTACATGCAGGTTCTGATGTACGTGTACAGGTAAATATCGTTGGTTCACAGGATACGACAGGTCTGATGACTTCTCAGGAGCTTGAATCAATGGCTGCTACTGTAATCTCTCCGGTTGTTGACGGTGCCTACCAATCAGGCTGTCACACTGCTTCAGTTTGGGATAAAAAAGCTCAGGCTAACATTCCTAAGCTAATGAAATTCATGAACGATTTCGGTTTGATCACAGCTCGTGACCCGAAAGGTGAATACCACTCAATGACTGACGTTATTCACAAAGTTCTTAACGATATCACTGTAGACGAGTGGGCAATCATCATTGGTGGTGACTCTCACACAAGAATGTCTAAAGGAGTTGCTTTCGGAGCCGACTCTGGAACGGTTGCTCTTGCATTAGCTACGGGTGAGGCTTCTATGCCAATTCCTGAATCTGTAAAAGTAACATTCAAAGGTGAAATGAAACCTCACATGGATTTCCGTGATGTGGTTCATGCTACTCAGGCTCAGATGTTGAAGCAATTCGGAGGAGAGAATGTATTCCAGGGAAGAATCATTGAGGTTCACATCGGAACACTTCCTGCTGACCAGGCCTTCACATTTACAGACTGGACTGCTGAAATGAAAGCAAAAGCGTCTATCAACATTTCTGAAGACAACACCCTAATCGAATCATTGGAAATTGCTAAAGGCAGAATCCAGATCATGATCGACAAAGGAATGGATAACCACAACAAAGTTCTTCAGGGATTAATTGATAAAGCAAATAAGAGAATTGAAGAGATCAGATCAGGTGAAAAACCAGCGTTGACTCCAGATTCCAATGCTAAATATTATGCTGAAGTTGTTGTAGATCTTGATGTAATTGTAGAACCTATGATTGCTGACCCGGATGTAAACAATGACGATGTTTCTAAGAGATATACTCACGATACGATCAGAGATCTTTCTTACTATGGTGGTGAGAAAAAAGTAGATCTTGGTTTCGTTGGATCTTGTATGGTTCACAAAGGAGACCTTAAGATTGTTTCTCAGATGTTGAAAAACCTTGAAAAGAAAAATGGTAAAGTAGAATTTAGCGCTCCTCTGGTAGTGGCAGCTCCTACTTATAACATTATTGACGAGTTAAAAGCTGAAGGTGACTGGGAATTATTAGAGAAATATTCAGGATTTGAATTTAATGATAATGCGCCTAAAGGTGAAGCTCGTACAGAATACGAAAATGTAATGTACCTTGAGCGTCCTGGATGTAACCTTTGTATGGGTAACCAGGAAAAAGCAGCGAAAGGAGATACTGTTTTAGCTACTTCAACACGTCTTTTCCAGGGAAGAGTAGTAGAAGATTCTGAACGTAAAAAAGGTGAATCTCTATTGGCTTCAACTCCGGTTGTTGTTCTTTCTGCTATCATCGGAAGAATCCCAAGCATTGAGGAATACAAAGCAGCAGTTGAAGGTATTGACCTGACTACTTTTGTACCTTCCATTAAGGAATTAACAAGTACAAGCGCTCACTAATTGATCTTTAGTCGCAAGACTAGTCAAATCATATAAAATGAAAGATTTTAGTCCTTTTTGGATTTAAAATCTTTCATTTTTTTGTTTAGAATCGTTCTATTTTAACTTAAATACGATTTTTTTACGAGAAAATCGGGAAAATAGAATCTATTTTTTCTTAAATTGAAAGTGATAAAATCTCTTGGTTTTACATTCATAATCAGCCCTATTCATAGATTATAGGAACGTTTTTTGATGTATTAAAAAATGATTTTTCTTTTTCAAAACAGAAGAAAAGGAAACATTAATGGAAAAAGAACAAAACTAAATACGATATGACTTTTGATATTGATATGATCAAAAAGGTGTACGAGCGTTACCCTGAAAGAATTGCTGCGGCAAGACAAATTGTGGGAAAACCTCTTACCCTTTCAGAAAAAATTCTTTACACCCACCTTTGGGAAGGAAATGCTACACAGGCATATGAAAGAGGAAACTCTTATGTAGATTTTGCACCGGACAGAGTAGCGATGCAGGATGCCACAGCACAAATGGCGCTTTTACAGTTCATGCAGGCTGGAAAAACCAAAGTAGCTGTTCCTTCAACAGCTCACGCGGATCACTTGATCCAGGCGAAAGTAGGTGCTGATAAAGATTTACAGGAAGGTATTAACAAAAACTCTGAAGTATTCAACTTCTTAAGTTCTGTATGTGATAAATACGGAATCGGATTCTGGAAGCCGGGAGCAGGGATTATTCACCAGGTTGTATTGGAAAATTATGCTTTCCCTGGAGGAATGATGATCGGAACCGATTCTCATACCGTAAACGCCGGCGGACTAGGAATGGTTGCCATTGGTGTAGGAGGTGCTGATGCGGTAGATGTAATGGCAGGAATGGCCTGGGAACTTAAAATGCCTAAACTTATCGGGGTAAAATTAACCGGTAAAATGAGCGGATGGACTTCTGCAAAAGATGTCATCTTAAAAGTAGCAGGAATTCTTACTGTAAAAGGAGGTACCGGATGTATTGTTGAATATTTCGGTGAAGGGGCAGAATCTCTTTCTGCAACGGGTAAAGGTACCATCTGTAACATGGGTGCTGAAATCGGAGCTACAACATCTACTTTCGGGTATGATGATTCTATGAGAAGATACCTGTCTGCTACAGGAAGACAGGATGTGGTAGATGCAGCGGATAAAATTGCTGAACACTTAACTGGGGATGCTGAAGTATATGCTAACCCGGAACAATATTTCGACCAATTAATTGAAATTAATCTTTCTGAACTGACTCCACACTTAAACGGACCTTTCACTCCGGACTTAGCCACTCCAGTTTCTGAATTCAGAGCTAAAGCTGAAGCGAACGGATGGCCATTAGAAGTAGAATGGGCATTGATTGGTTCTTGCACCAACTCTTCTTATGAAGATTTATCAAGAGCAGCTTCTATCGTAGAAGATGCAGTATCAAAAGGAGTAAAACCTAAAGCTATTTTAGGAATTAACCCAGGTTCTGAGCAGGTGAAATTCACAGCGGAAAGAGACGGTTTCTTAGATTCTTTCAGAAAATTTGAAAATGCAAGAATCTTTACCAACGCTTGTGGACCATGTATCGGGCAATGGGATAGAGAAGGTGCTGAAAAAGGAGAGAAAAACTCTATTATTCACTCTTTCAACAGAAACTTTGCAAAAAGAGCTGACGGTAATCCAAATACCCATGCATTCGTAGCCTCTCCAGAAATGGTAGCTGCTGTTGCCATCTCCGGCAGACTGGATTTCAACCCGATTACTGATACTTTAACGAACCAGGCAGGTGAACAGGTAAAACTTAACGAGCCTAAAGGTTTCGAACTTCCTGAAAAAGGATTTGCTGTGGATGACAATGGATATCAGGCACCATCTGCAGACGGATCGAGTGTTGCGGTTAATGTAAGCCCTACTTCAGACAGACTTCAGTTATTAGAGGAATTCCCTGCATGGGATGGTAAAAATATTACTGGAGCTAAAGTATTAATCAAAGCTTTTGGAAAATGTACTACCGACCACATTTCTATGGCTGGACCATGGTTAAAATACAGAGGTCACCTTGACAATATTTCCAATAACATGTTGATTGGTGCTGTTAATGCTTACAATATGGAAACCAACCATGTTAAAAACGAATTAACAGGTGAATATGGTGAAGTTCCTGCTGTACAAAGAGCTTACAAAGCTGCAGGTGTTCCTACCATTGTTGTAGGAGACCAAAACTACGGTGAAGGATCTTCACGAGAGCATGCAGCTATGGAACCAAGACATCTTGGTGTAAAAGCTGTATTGGTAAAATCATTTGCGAGAATCCATGAAACCAACCTTAAAAAACAAGGAATGCTGGGAATCACTTTCGCTAATGAGGCTGATTATGATAAAATACAGGAAGATGATACAGTTAACTTCTTAGATCTTGACCAGTTTGCTCCAGGAAAACAATTGACTTTAGAATTCGTTCACAAAGACGGAACGAAAGACATTGTTATCGCAAACCACACTTACAATGATCAACAGATTGATTGGTTCAAAGCAGGTTCTGCCCTTAACTTGATTAAACAACAAGAGAAATAAGAATTAATTGTTAGATCGATTAATGATAAAAATACGGCTTCAGTAGAAGCCGTATTTTTTGTTTTATTACTATTATATTCAATAGGAGCGGACTAAAGTCAGCTCTCAAAATCAAAAAGCTGCTTAATCTCCGAAATCTGCATGAAAATAATTTGTTAAGATTTCTCGCAGATCTTGCGGATTACACAGATTGGTAATGGAAAAGAAAATCTAAATCTTATAGGTTTGGGGACTCCAGTCTATACTATTTTATCTTATCCTGAACAATATATTCTTCTGATACCGTTCGTGTATTCATATAATCCTAATATTTTCAATATAAAGGATCTCATTAAACGGGAAATACTGCTGCTTCGATAATTTAATGAAGTATTGAAAAAAGATTTAATAAAAAAATGAACATGTAAAAATGGAAACCAGAAATTAGTATTTTTACACTAAGCAATCAATTTACAAACAAATGACTTTCGGGCAACAATTATTATTCTTCTTTAGTGCAATAGGAGCTTTCAATGGTCTTTTGTTGGGGGTCTATCTATTGTTTATAAAAAAACAGAAAGATCTGTCTCATTTGTTTTTAGGGCTGCTTTTGCTTATGTTGAGTATTAGAATCGGAAAATCTGTTTTTATATATTTTGATCGTGATCTTCCGAAAATCTACCTGCAAATAGGTTTGTCAGCATGTCTTCTGATAGGTCCGGCCTTATATTATTATATCCGCTCATTGGAAAGTCGAGACAAATCTGATCTACAGAGTTGGAAATATGTGTTCGGAATCCTTACAGGAATAATCCTTATAGGTGGATATTTTATTTCATATGCTGAATTTCCTTATTTGTGGAACCATTATATAGTACAGCTCATCTATATTGAGTGGGCATTATTCATTATATGGGCAGGATATGAGTATGTAAAATATATTAAAAATAAACAATGGGCATCTCAAACACATGTCTCTTCTATATATTTCAGTAATGTAATTATTTTTCTTGCCTATCTATTTTTTTTAATAGGCTGGGTAAAAGGTGCATATATTGCAGGAAGTATTACTTTTTCATTTTTATTGTATCTCAATTTTTTATTCTTTTTCAACAGGAAAAATGAAGTTATATCGAAAAATGGAAAAGTAAATAAATATGCTAATAAAAAAATTCCAGAAGCTCAGGCAGACAGTTCTGTTTCAAAACTGGAGAATTTAATGAAAACCGAAGAGCTTTATAAGAATCCTGATCTAAAACTGAGTGATCTGGCGGTTAAAATGAATATCTCATCCCACCAACTTTCACAGCTGCTAAACGATAACCTGGGGAAGAACTTTTCTATATATATTAACGAGTATAGGATCAATGAAGCTTGTGAAAGAATATTAAATGACACTCATCTTAAAATAGAAGAGATAGGGTATGAAGTTGGGTTCAATTCCAAATCTACTTTTTTCACTACTTTCAAAAAAATAAAAAATACAACACCTCTCCTTTACCGTGAGGCTTTTCAGGAAAATGAGGAGATTCGTTGTAAACTATCATAATGCGATCTTCCGGTTTCCAATAAGTTTTATTTTATAATTCTGTACTTCTTAATTTCAATTTCAGAACCTTTCTTTTATAATTCTCTTATACTTTTGGCTTCATAAAATTTAAGTTTATGAGGGTAGTAAGTCTGTCCAAAATTTAAATTTTCATCAATCATTTAAACTCTCTCTAAAGCCTAATATCTGAATATTTCTTTGGGAAGAAAGTATAATTTCATACCCAATTCAGAATTTCAAGATCATTAAAAGAAGCTGAAAATGATATATGTGACAATATTTGAATAGAATTTAAACAAACTATAAAAATGAAAAAACAAAACCTGATTTTCGTATTAACTCTTTTTTGTTTTATGAATGTTTATTCACAAAACAATTCTAAAGCCCTCATCAAAGAAACTATAGAAATGTACTTTGACGGCTGGAAGAAAGGAGACACCCTGAAGGTGGGAAAAGCAATGCACAGTACTTGCAAACTTAAAAACGTGAAAGAAGATAAAGTAGTTGTCTTTGACAGGAAAACCTACTTAAGTGGGTTTAGACCTAAAGCCACTGTCGAAAACATAGAGTCTAAAATATTGAACCTTGATGTCACCGGAAATATAGCCGCTGCAAAATGTGAGATAAAAACAGCAAAATATATTTTCATAGATTACTTTAACCTCATGTATACAGAAGGCAGATGGTACATTGTTGACAAAATTTCGACCAGAAAAGAAATATCAAAAGAAAAGTAGAAACTATAGACTTATTCCAAGATATTAAACCTTATAGGCTTCAAAACCCTATAAGGTTTGAATTCTCCAGATTTATTTCAGCCTATCCAACAAATTAGCTCTATAGCTATCTCCTATTGGGATCTCCAATTCGTGCAGACTTATTTTTTTAGCCCCGATACTTTTGACCTTGTCCAGATTAACGATAAAGGATTTATGAATTCTTACAAAGCTTTCAGAAAGCTGATTTTCCATAGATTTAAGCGTATCCAGCACAATATATTCTTCTCCGGCGGTTCGAATATTCACATAGTCTTTGATGCTTTCAATATAAAGGATTTCATTAAAGTTGATGCGATGCTGCTGCCCTGATGATTTAACGAAGAAATGAGCATCTTCTTCCTGGAAAGAAAACCGTTCCTGAGCCTTCATTGCACTTTTCAGAAATCGTTCAAAGGAGACAGGTTTCAGAAGATAATCAACAATATTATGCTCATATCCTTCCAGTGCATATTCTGAATAGGCCGTTGTTAAGATATATTTTTGTTTGGCACCTACAATTTTCATGAAATTGATTCCTGTAAGCTCCGGCATCTGAATGTCCAGAAAGATAAGATCCGAATCATTATTCTGAATATATTCTAGCGCTTCAATAGGGTTTTCTGTAGAGAAGACCAACTCAAGAAAAGGAATTTTCTGTACATACTGTTCAAGAAGTGAAATAGCCAGAGGCTCGTCATCAACGATGATACATTTTATTTTATTCATCCCGCAAATCAATTTTTAAATCTACAACAAATTCTGTTTCCGAATCTTTGATGCTTAGCTCATGTTTTGGATATAATATTTCCAGTCTTTTTTTCACATTCTGAATCCCAATCCCAGAACCGGAGTCTTTCATTTTATCTTTTTTAAAGTTCAAAAGGTAAAAATGCAATACTTTATTCTGATCGGAAATTTTCAGGTCGAATCCTTTACCCCTAAGATCTCCGTGTTTAAAAGCATTTTCAACGAATGGTACCAGTAACATAGGTGAAATATTCAAATGAGAATACTGAAGATCTTTTTCTACAAGAATAAGCTCCGGATTCCTGAGTCTCAGCTTTTCCAGTTCAATCAAACTGTCTATATATCCAATTTCCTTATCCAGAGAAATGAAATCTTCTTCAAGGTCTTTTGTACTGTATCTCAATAGCTGTCCGAGCTCTTCTATAGCAGGCAATGCCTTTTCTGATTTCTGATATACCAATGAATAAATATTATTTAATGTATTGAAGATAAAATGAGGATTAATCTGGGTTTTTAAGGCTTTCAGTTCTGCATTTTTCTTTTCTTCTACCAGCTGAAGCCTTTCTGCATCGAGAGAAGAGTATATTTTAAATAAACAGAAAACCGTACTGATGAAAATAGAGGTCACACTATTATAAATATTATCGAAAAAATAATAGCCAAACTCTGTTCCTTCAGGATAGTTCCGGATCCCGAAAAAGAGGGGAAGAAAGACCTCTTCTGTAAAATAGCGAATCACAACAAAGCAGGTTACACTAATAGAAAAACCAACAATAGCCTTATACAATTTCTTGATATCAAAAAACCTAGGAACAATAAAAAAGTAATTGAAATAGAAACACACAAAACTGGTCAGAAGATAAGTTAGTTTAAATGCAATATATCCTTTCTTATACACAAAAGCAGGAACAATGATTGTTCCTACTAAAAACATAGCCCAATAAAAGACATGCAGAAAAAGCAATTGTTTTTTTTTCATAGCACAAAAATAATTGATCCACCCAATCAAAAGCTCAATTTTCGATAAACCGGGTCATTTTATCGATGAAAATAAGTTCACAGGTTAAATTTTCTCCTTTATCTAAAGGCCATTTCAAGGAAAAAGCATTGCTAATACCTTTGCTTCAGAAAAATAACAAAAACAAAACCTGATCCTCAAATGAAACAGCATATTCTTCTTATCACCGCTTTATTAAGTACGTTTGCTGCAGGGCAAACGAAAGATTCTACCAACCAGGTAAAAACAATTGAAACGGTAACCGTAAACGGCAAAAAAGCTTTAGTTGAACGTAAGGTAGACCGTCTTGTTTATAATATTCAAAATTCTATGCTATCAAACGGAAGCAGCGGAATTGAAGCACTGGCAAGTACCCCCCTGCTTAAAATAGATGAAGACAAAGGGATTATTTCAATTGCCGGAAAAAATGGTGTTTCAGTGATGGTAAATGACAGAATGCTTAATCTTTCAGGAACAGAACTTACTAATTATCTGAAGAATCTCCGTTCTGAAAATATCCTGAAGATTGAGGTAATCACTACTCCACCGGCAAAATATGATGCTCAGGGAAATAGCGGAATCATCAACATTGTATTAAAAAAGAATGTAGATCTTGGCTGGAGCGGTTATTTAAATACTTATTATACCCAAAGAACGTATGGCAGCTTTGGAGGGGCAACAGGAATCAATTATCAGAATAAAAAAGTAAAAGCCATTCTAAAGTTTCAGGGATTTGATACGGCAAAACGTTCTGTAGAAAACTTTCAGATCATGGGGAAAGAATCAGTATTCAGTAGAGACGAAAGAAGAGATATGTATAAAGGACTTGGACTTAATGCCAATGTTGATTATTCTCTTTCTGATAAATCTACAATAGGATTCATCTATGATATTACCAAAGGTGATATTGATATGGATATCTATTCAACACAAAATTATTTCAGCGGAAATACTCCAACGTTATTTACGGAAACGGATTCTAAACACCGTTCTGCTTTTACCACACAAATGTTGAATACTTATTTCGATCATAAATTTGGCGATCATAAATTGAGCCTTGGGTATAATTATTATGGAAATGTGCCCGATACTCAGGTCAACTTTATCACCACAGATCTTTCTGATCAGTCTAAAGAAACGGTTCGAAATCTGTCTGCTGTAGATTATAAAATTTCATCTGCACAGGCAGATCTTACCTTAAATTTCAAAAAAACACAGGTGGAAACCGGAGCAAAATACAGCCAATTTTCCAACAATTCAGACATTCAATATTTTGATCTTAAAAATGATCATTATGAAATTGATCCGGGTAAAACCAATCAGTTTGAATATGATGAAAAAAATTATGCTGCCTATATAAGTGCCAGTAAAGATTTTGGGGAAAAATGGTCAGCTAAGGCAGGACTCCGCTATGAATATGTTCAGACCAGCAGCATCTCTCCTACTGCACAATCCCAGACTGAAAACAATTATGGAAAGTTCTTTCCTTCTGCATATCTGTCTTATAAAGCCAATAGCAGCAATCAGTTCAGTATTAACTACTCCAGAAGGATTAACCGTCCGAATTTCCATTCCTTGAATCCTTTCAGATGGTATTCCAATCCGCGCAGCTATTCTACGGGAAACCCCGAGTTACAGCCTTCTTTCAATGACAATATTGAGCTTAATTATATTTTTAAAAATAAGTTTTCTGCCAACGTATATTATCAAAGAACAACCAATAATTTTGGACAGATTTTGTTTCTGGATCAGGAAGCTGTAACCAGCAGCTATTATAATTATTACAATCAGGATACTTATGGTATTAACTTCAACTATACTGATACGTTTTTTAAATTCTGGGAAAGTAATATTTCTACTTCTTTCAGTTATAATGAAACGCAGATTACAAAGTTCAACCTTATCCCAAAGAGCGGACAATCATTTTATTACTCTTTGAAAAATACTTTTCAGCTTAATAAGGCTAAAACATTCTTATTATTCATCAATTATTGGGAAACATTACCGTCCAGAGAGGGAAATACCTATCAAAAAAACATGGGTAGCCTGGATGCCGGAGTGAAAATGAGCTTTATGGAAAAAGCTTTACAGATTAATCTTTCTGTGACTGATATTTTTAAACAAGGCAGATTCATAGGAGACGCTTATTATGCTGATAACACCCAGTCATTTAATAATTATTGGGATGCCAGAAGACTGAATGTAAGTGTGACTTATAATTTTGGAAATCAGAAAATAAAATCCAATACCAGAGCTGTTAATTTTGAAGAGAAACAAAGAGCCCAGTAATCAAAAAATAATACCGGATATAATAAAAGCCTCACAAAGATTGTGAGGCTTTTATTCTTGAAATATTAGACTTAAAATTCAATAGGAGCAGACTTTGGTCCGCTTTCATAATCAATAACAATCCCAATGGCTTTTTTAGACATCTCTCGTCTAAATCTTATAGGTTTTAAAACCTATGAGATTAACTTGATAAAAAGATTATTTAATATCTACTTTTTGTTCCGGTTTATTCTTTTCCGGATTTTTAGGCAACGTTACCGTTAAAATACCATTTTCATAAAGTGCCGAAACCTGATCATCAAAAACTTTATCTGTTAATTGGAAGCGACGCTCAAAAGAACTTTCATAAAATTCCTGATAAATTAATTTAGAGTCTGGATCTTTTTCTTCATGGGTATAGGATATTGTAAGAGCCTGATTCTTAATGGCTATTTTAAAAGATTCTTTATGTAAACCGGCTGCATAAAGCTGTACTGTAAAATTATTTTCATTTTCAGTAATATTTACAGGTTTATAGTTATTGATCTTTTTATTGAACATTTCTTTAAAAGGGTCATTCCCTCCCATAAAATGTTCTTTAAATTTCTTTCCAAAGCCGCTTCTTTCAAATGCATTGCATTGACCTTGTTTTCCAAATGGATTGTGTGTATGGTTGTGTTGTGTATACATAATTTTAATTATTTGATTAGGTGTTGTTATGATTAATTATTGAATTGGGATAATAGCTAAATCCTCTTTTCTCATATGTGAATAGGCTGTTTTTTGCTGTTTTTGAAAGGTATTTGAATAAGGAAGAAACTCCATTGTCTCTTTTCCATATGCGATTTGTTTTTCATGTCTTTTTCCCATCATTTTTGCTACAAACATTCCGATTCCTGTTAATACCAATCCCGCAAGCAATAGTTTAAAAACTATGGATAAGATTAACACTGCTGCACCTACTACTATTGTAATTCCTAGTAATCTCGGCAGGATAAATTTTATTTTATTGTTCATTTTTGTTACTTATTAAATGTTAATTTCTTCTGATGTAAGATGAAGTAAATCCGAATTTACTTTTTCATTTTCAATTGTTTAAGCGCTAAAACCTCTTACATGGTACAAGACGATAATCAATTTAATTTTACTTTATTCTTTTTTATTTTTTTAAATAACAAAATATTTTTTCAATCATTAATAGTCGATGGGCACACTCTTTTTTAAATAAAATATCAACTATAAATTAGACCTATTGTAACAAAATTCTTTTTTGGGCGTCTAACCAGATAGTAGTAAAAAACATTATGAAAAAAACTCTATTCGCCATATCGCTGGTAAGTTCTATACTTACTTTTGCCCAGGAAAAAGGCAATAATAGCAACAAAGAAAAACAAATTGACGGCATTGTTATCACTAAAACTAAAAAAGCCGTTGAACAAAAAGCAGACCGTACTGTTTTTGATTTTTCTGAACAACCTCAGCTAAATAACGGGAATGTTCTTGAAGGAATTAAAAAGCTTCCGGGTCTTGTTGCTACAGATATTGCAGGAATGATGTATCAAGGAAAAATGCTGGAAGTATATCTTAACGGAAGGCCTCTCAATATCACGTCCAATGAATTGAATTCTTTTCTTGAAAGCATGCCGGCCAATTCTGTAGAGAGAATTGAAGTTGTTACACAGCCCGGAGCAGAGTTTCCTGCTACATCAGGAGGGGCTGTAATGAATATTATTACGAATAAAAACGCCAATAAATACTTAAGCGCTACGTATTCCGGAAATTACACCTTCACCAATTACGATAAATACAGAAGCAGAACCACAAACTCTGTGAATTTAAATGCAAGAAATAAATATTTTGGATGGCAGCTTAATGTGGGACAGAATTATCGTGAAAGTATGATGAATACAAAGCAGGATGACTTATTGAACGGTAATACGGATCGATTTGCCCGTACTTATTTTGCTAAGGCAGGAGTAACTTTTGACCTTGGACAGGACAGATTATTACTGAACTACGATATTTATCACAATAACAATGATAATTATACTTTAAGTGATGGTATAGGTGACAGAACCCGGGATGAGAACTCACCTAATAAGGTTTATATAAGGGACTATACTTTCGGATCTTCAGATGTAGCCAGAACCAATACGGTAAGACAGGAAGCTGTAGTAACCTATCAGAAACGCTTCTCTGATAAATCTCAGAAATTAGATTTCCAATTTGGTTATACAAAAGCCTACACTAAATTTGGACAGGATAATATATTCTTTAACAAGACTTATGAAAATCCTATAGAACCTCTTCCAACAACGAACCTGGGAAGTGTGCTAAGTAATAATTCTGATATGAGAATTGCTAACTTTAAGGTTGATTATTCTCAACCCATCAAGCTTCTTGATGGAGGAAAAGTAAGTGCCGGAGGATTATATGAAAAACAAAATTATGACACAGAAAGCCTTGGGCTTACCAATCTAGAATACCAGAGACAGACAGCCTCTACTTACCTGGAGTTTCAGGCAAAATTGAAAAAGTTTGATTTCACTTTGGGATCACGTTTTGAAAACTATGACATTTCAGGAATCACCAGATATTTTGATAAAGATGGAAAACTTGTTCAGGATGATTTGCTTCCATTTAATAAGTTTAAATTCTTTCCGAATGCCAGCATACAGTATAACCTGATGAACCAAGTATATGTGGCTGCGAATTACAACAAAAAGATTAGCTTACCAAGTATTTCTGCCCTAAACCCCAATAATACCACATTTGGAGGCCCGAATACTCAAATTACAGGTAATGCCAATCTTCAGCCGACCATTTTTGACAACTATGAGTTGAAAATTTCTGCTTTTGATTATGCGTTCATTGGATATAGCGTAAGCTCAGCCAGCAACCAGGTGGCACAGATCATTAAAAAAGAAGGGAAAAACCTTTACAATCAACAGGTTAATATCTCTAATATGAAAATTCATAATTTCAATATTGGTCTTCCTGTGCCGTTCCAGATTTTTACCAAGTCCATAGGTGAGATTATGAAGTCGAACTTCAATCCTGACAAAATGAATTTCATGTACATTTATGCAGGATATCAGAAGCATGAGATTGATAACCTCAACAATAAAGGATTCTGGATTTTTAACCTGATGACTCAGCTGATCCTTCCAAAAGATATTAAGCTTACAGCAAATTACAGCTACCTGACACCAAAAGCAGGGTATTTTTACTTCACTGCGGAAAAACCATTTAGCAATAACTTAGATATTACCCTGACGAAAAAGTTTATGAACAATCGTCTCACAGTGTCAGTTTTTGCGAATGATATTTTCAATGGTCAGATCATGCAGGTACGTTCCAATCCACCATTAGGAGAAAGTGTAATGCTTAGAACGAAATATGATTCAAGAAACTTTGGAATTTCCATTAATTATAAGATTCCAACAAGAAATAAACTGGCAAAAGAGGATCCAAATATCCTGAACCAAACCAAGAAAGACGATAATGGTGGAGTTATGCAGCAGGGACAGCAATAGATTTAAATGATATAATAACCGAAAATGAGGCCGTAATAGTATTACTGCCTCATTTTTTATTTTTATTGATTTACATATCTCACACAGGTTTAGCTGATACCGCAGATTCTTTCTTTTAAAGAATAAAGCTGTTGCATAAGATCTGCGAAATCTGTGTGATCTGCGAGAAACAAAAACCATCCGCTTAGCAGGCTAAAAATCTAAAGTCTGAAACTTCCAGTTCAGTGTATCAATTAATGTTAACTGATTCAGATGTACAGGAAGATCTGTGATGAGTTTCAAAGTCTGAAGCGCCATCATGCTGCCTACAATTCCCGGTAGAGCACCTAAAACACCTAGGCTGTCGCAATCCGGCATCTCTTCATCAAAAGGAGGTTCAGGAAAGATATCCCGTAAGTTTTTACTTCCCTGATGATTAAATACAGCTACCTGACCAGTAAAGCTTAAAATACTTCCATACACCAATGCTTTCCCCAATGTTACACAGGTATCATTCACCAGATATCTTGTTGAGAAATTGTCTGAACCATCTACCATAATATCGTATTGGGAAAGGATTTCTAAAGCATTAGATGCAGTAATTTTTTCTTCTATAGGAATTACTTTTACCTGATAATTAAGATGGGTTACAAATTTTTCAGCACTTTTCACCTTCAACTCCCCTACTCTGTCTTCATTATGAATAACCTGACGGTTCAGATTGTGAAGTTCCACATGATCGAAATCGGCGATGCCTAGAGTTCCTACACCTGCTGCTACCAGATATTGAATCACAGGGCTTCCCAATCCTCCGGCACCTATGACAAGAACTTTTGAAGCCATGATTTTCTTTTGTCCTTCCAGTCCTATTTCTTCAATAAAGATCTGACGGCTGTATCTTTTAAAAATATCTTCGCTTTGCATAGTAAACATTTATTCTTGAAACTTAAGCACCACTATAAACAGAATCCCAATCTTTCATCACCGGATCATACCCTGATTTTTTAATCATATTTTTAATTTCTTCCATACTTCTTTCGTCGCTGGTTTCAAATTGCTCCAAAGATTCCTGATCTACTGCATATCCCCCAGGATTTGTTTTTGAACCTGCACTCATAGTAGTAGCCCCCAGTGAAACAATATGATTTCTAAAGGTTTCATTTTCTCTCGTAGATACAGATATTTCAAGATCTTCATTCCATATTCTGTAGGCACAGATCAGCTGCAGCAAGTCTTTATCTTCCATGATAAAGTTAGGTTCAATAATTCCTTCTGCTGGTCTAAGCCTTGGAAATGATACTGAAAACTTACTTTTCCAGTATTGTTTCTGCAGGTAATCAATGTGAAGAGCATTGAAAAAACTGTCTACACGCCAATCTTCCAGTCCGAGCAACACACCGAGTCCCATTTTATGAATTCCAGCCCTGCCAATTCTGTCAGGAGTATCTAAGCGAAAATGGAAATTGGATTTTTTACCTTTCGGGTGATATTCTTTATAGACTTCCTGATGATAAGTTTCCTGATATACCAACACCGAATGAACTCCCTCTTCATGAAGAAGTTTATACTCTTCCTCTTCTAAGGGCTGTACTTCAATGGAAATATTGGAAAAATGAGGTCTCAGTAAACGAACTGCATTCTGAAAATAAGGGACTCCCACTATTTTATTAGCTTCTCCGCTTACCAAAAGAACATGGTTAACCCCCATAGACTTCAGCACTGAAGTTTCTATTATCAATTCTGTATCAGAAAGTGTTTTTCGCCTCAAATTATTATCCAGGCTGAATCCACAGTAAGTACAGATATTCTGACATTCATTGCTGAGATATAATGGCGCGTATAATTGGATGGTCTTTCCGAAACGTTTCTGGGTAAGCGTTCTCGTCATATTAGCCATGAGTTCAAGCTCCTGTGAAGCTACCGGCGAAAGCAGATTCAAAAAATCATCCAGTGTCCTGTTTCTTTTCTGAAGACTATTTCGGACCTCGGAAATGGTTACTTTTTCAAGTCTGGTTTTTACCTCATCCCATTGGTGTAGTTCGAAAACCTCCTTAAAACTATTCATGATTCTGATTTTTATTCAAACAAAAATGAAGTCAATGGACTTGATGCTTCAGCATGATTCGCTATAGCTCCCAATCCTGATTCAAAGGCTCTTCTTCCGGCAATGACTCCTTCTTTAAAGGCCACAGCCATATTTAAAGGGTTTCGTGCTACTGCAATGGCTGTATTCACCAAAACAGCATCTGCTCCCATCTCCATTGCTTTTGCCGCATCAGACGGTGCTCCAATTCCTGCATCTACAACAACAGGAACATTGCTTTGGCTGATGATAATTTCTAAGAAATCCAATGTTCTCAATCCTTTATTCGTTCCAATAGGTGCTCCTAAAGGCATTACAACTGCTGTTCCTGCATCTTCAAGACGTTTGCATAAAACCGGATCAGCATGGATGTAAGGCATCACGACAAATCCTAATTTTGCCAGTTCTTCTGTTGCATATAGTGTTTCAATAGGGTCTGGTAATAAATATTTCGGATCAGGATGAATTTCAAGCTTTACCCAGTTAGTTTCTAAAGCTTCTCTGGCTAACTGTGCTGCTAAAACCGCTTCTTTTGCTGTTCTGGCTCCTGAAGTATTGGGCAAAAGATGAACATTTGTGCTTTTTAAGGAATCTAATAGGTCATCTCCTGTCGACTGTGCATCAATTCTCTTTAAAGCCATCGTTACCATATTGGATTCTGAAGCTACCACAGAGGCTGCCATATCTTCAAGGCTTCCGAACTTTCCTGTTCCTAAAAACAATCTGGATTCAAAGGTTCTGCCTGCAATTATTAATTTTTGATTATGCATAGGTAATTATTTATTTTTTTTCGACGTTATTGCCTGAGCCTTGTCAAGGTTTAAAACCTTGACAAGGCTTTTAACTCATTAATAATGGCTGGCTGGTTGGTAATCTGTCCAGAAACTGCTACTCCATAAATTCCAATCCTTTGTAAAGACTGAATATCTTCAGGACCAACTCCTCCAATCGCAAATATTTTTGGAATAGCAACCGACTTTTCATTAAGCTGATTTACAATTTCCTGATAGCCTTCAAATCCAAGAACAGGGCTGAGTTTTTCTTTTGTAAAAGTGAATCTTAATGGTCCCAAACCAATATAATCACACGATTCCTTCATTCTTTGAAGAACATCTGAAATCGTATTGGCTGTTCCACCGATGATCTTATTTTCACCTAAAATACTTCTTGCTTCTTCAATGGAACCATCACTTAATCCTAAGTGAACTCCATCAGCATCTATTGTTTTTGCCAATTGAACATGATCATTAATAATACACATTGACTGATATTCTGAGCAAAGCTGTTTTGAAGTTTCACAAAGATTTATTAATTCATTTTCAGGGGCATTTTTCCAACGGATCTGCACCCATTTTATCCCATTATCCAAGGCTTTACGGATATTCAGCTCTTGTTCATTTTTTGTATTTCCTTGTGAGATGTATTGTAATTTTTCCATATTGACTAGGAATGTATTCCCAATAGAAAGAGGGATTACTTTTAAAAAAATTTCTATATCTAATTTCTCATTTCTACAGACTGTTTCTTTTTGTAAATTCTCTTTATAAAATCACAAAAGAATGTTCTTTCTGCATTTTTTAAAAACATGTAAAGGTTCATTACTCTCCCAAATAGCTCCTAACAAAGCCACACCATCTACTCCAAGATCAAAAACTTCCTGAATATGACTGGAATCAATTCCACCTAAGGCAATCAGTTTTACATGTGGATTATTCCTTTGAATCAAACTTTCAATTACTGTTGAATCAACTCCATACCCTTTTTTGGAAATACTTGGAAAGAATGGGCTTATGAAAGCATATTCCCATTCTTTTTCTAAAGCATTATAAGTGGTAATCTCATGAACAGAGGTTGAAATTGTATTGCCATTCATCAAAGATTTATACTTCCCTTCCTTTCGAACTTCTTCTCTAAAGTGAAGTCTGGAAATCCCGTAATCTTTTCCAAGGTCATAATGACTGTGGAGTACCAGCCTAGGATAGAATGAAGCATCAATACTATTGATAAATTCAGTCATTTTTTCCCGGCTGATCCATGGTTTTCTGATATGAAGGAAATCCAGTCCATCATGAAACATCTGATTGATGATTTCTGACTCGTTAGGAACTATGATTTCAGGAGTGATGACGAGAATCATATATAAATTTCCTTTCCGTTTTCAATAAACTCCTGCGATTTGTCAAACATTCCTTTCTCTGCAGACTCACGGATTTCCTGAGTAATTTTCATAGAGCAGAATTTCGGCCCGCACATAGAACAGAAATGGGCAATTTTGGCTCCATCAGCAGGAAGTGTTTCGTCATGGTAAGCTCTGGCGGTATCCGGATCTAATGAAAGATTGAACTGGTCTTCCCATCTAAATTCAAATCTCGCTTTACTTAATGCATTATCCCTGTATTGCGATCCCGGATGTCCTTTTGCTAAATCGGCAGCATGAGCTGCCAGCTTATAGGTAATTACCCCCACTTTTACATCGTCTTTATTTGGAAGACCTAAATGTTCTTTTGGTGTTACATAACAAAGCATTGCACATCCGAACCATCCGATCATTGCGGCCCCAATTCCTGAAGTAATATGGTCATAACCCGGTGCAATATCTGTAGTTAAGGGCCCTAAGGTATAGAAAGGTGCTTCGTCACATACTTCCAATTGCTTTTTCATATTTTCTTTGATCATATGCATCGGAACGTGTCCCGGCCCTTCAATCATCACCTGTACATTGTGCCTCCAAGCAATTTTAGTCAGTTCACCTAAGGTTTCCAGTTCTGCAAACTGAGCCGCATCATTGGCATCAGCAATAGAACCCGGACGTAAACCATCTCCTAAAGAGAAAGCCACATCATACTTCTTCATGATCTCGCAAATCTCATCAAAATGAGTATATAAAAAGTTTTCTTTATGATGATAAAGACACCATTTAGCCATAATAGACCCTCCTCTGGAAACAATTCCTGTTACTCTGTTTGCTGTAAGGTGAATATATCTCAATAAAACGCCAGCATGAATGGTAAAGTAAGAGACTCCTTGTTCGGCCTGCTCAATCAAGGTATCTTTAAAAACTTCCCATGTTAAATCTTCCGGTACTCCTTTTACCTTTTCAAGCGCTTGATAAATCGGAACGGTACCAATAGGAACCGGGCTATTTCTGATGATCCATTCTCTGGTTTCATGAATATTTTTTCCCGTAGAAAGATCCATAATGGTATCTGCACCCCATCGACAAGCCCAAACAGCTTTCTCCACTTCTTCATCAATACTTGATGAAACTGCACTGTTTCCTATATTGGCATTGATTTTTACCAAAAAGTTTCGCCCTATAATCATGGGCTCACTTTCCGGGTGATTGATATTATTCGGGATAATCGCTCTTCCGGCAGCAATTTCATCTCTTACAAACTCCGGGGTAATTTTGCTTTTGGGAGTATTGGCACCAAAACTGTTTCCAATATGCTGGCAAGCCATTTCTTTAGGGACCGTTTCAAGCTGTTCTATCCTTTGATTTTCTCTGATTGCCACATATTCCATTTCAGGAGTAATGATTCCCTGTTTTGCATAATAAAGCTGGGTAAGTTCCTTTCCTTCCTGTGCTACTTTAGGTTTGTGATCGTAGGAAAAACGCAATTCATCAAGTTTAGGATCTGCCAGACGGGCTTTCCCATATTCTGACGTAATTCCTTCCAGAACATTGACATCTTCTCTATCCAGAATCCATTGCTCTCTGATTCTTGGAAGCCCTTTCTGAATATCAATGGATGCATTTTCATCCGTGTAAGGACCGGAAGTATCATAAATGGTTACCGGAGCATTTTCTTCAAAATTTCCGTTGTTAAGCTTTGTAGGGCTAAGCTGTATTTCACGCATTGCTACGCTGATAGGATGAATTTTTCCTTCAACATACATTTTCTTTGAGTTCGGAAATGGCGAACATGTAATGGAGTGAGCCATAAATATTGGTATTAAATATGAGAATTATCCGCCCTGAGTGGCAGTAATGATTAAAATTGAATCCAGATTGTTAAGGAAAGTTTCCGCCCAGGCAGACAGCGGAATAATGCGATTGTTGAGTGCTACGGCAATACCTTTCTTTTTTCCGGGTAATTCCATAGCCAGTAATGCTTCCAGATTTTCGGGAAGTACATTAAATGTTTTTCGGGTGTGGTTGATTATAAGTTCCATTCCTAATTATTTAAATATACTTTAGGAATGGCCATTATTGTACAATAGAATGTACAGCAAAAGTCACCTACTTTTCCCTACGCTGGTATGATCCAGATCAGGTTCAAAGGGTAAAGTCTCAGTCTGTAAAAACAGACACCCCTAAAGTATGGGACGAAGTTAGTTATTTTTTAAGAATAGGCAAAATCAAATTTTACAGGAACAAAAAAGGCTGGAACCCTTAAGGTTTCCAGCCATGGATATTTGAAATGAAAAATAAATAATTTACTGTTTTATGACTTTAGTCTGCTTTTGCATTCCATCTTTCATATTCAGATTAAGAATGTATACCCCTGATTTCAGATCTCCTAAGTGGATTTCTTTAGTTAAGTTATCAATTGTTTTTATGATTCTTCCTGACACATCCAGCACCTGAAGCGATTTTGCCTTCTCGATATCGGAAATGATAATGGTCTCTTTAAAGGGATTCGGATAAACCTTCATCTGATCTCTTTGCTCCACTTCCGATGTTCCCAGGCAATTTACCGTTGCAGTAACCATAGTTCTTTCACTTTCACATTTATTGCTTACCTCCCAATCATAAAAATAATAATAGGATGAACTTGTTGAATTTCCCGTAAGATTTCCTCCCGTAATAGAAACTATTCCAGGAACTGTAAATGGATACGTTCCCCAGGTTGAACCCGATTCTCTTACCAAACCTGTAACCTCCCCTGATCTGGTTAGCATCATCAGCTTATAATTACTCCCCGGTCCTACTACAAAGTTTAGCGGAACGTAGGTCTTTACAAATGGTGCAGAAGTCCCCGTAAGGTTAACGGTAATGGTCTGCAATGTTACAGCAGGAGAAACACTTCCGTCCTGTAAAGCGATTTCGACTGTTCCACTTCCTGTTCCCATCGGATACACATATACTCCTTTGATGGTCATCGTAGAATAAACATCAAAAAACAAACCGGCAATTAAAGTATATCCTGAGGCAGATGTGGCATCAGAAAATCCCGTTACCGCTGTTTCTCCTGTTGAAGAGGTCGCATAATAAGACGTTGTATTACTAAGTACAGGAGTTGTAAAAGTATTTCCTGTACCTACAACATTTCCTCCTGTAGCCGCATCATACCAGGTAATAACAGCCCCTGAATCTGTGGTAGCAGATAATGTAGCTGTAGTATTGGGACAAAGTGTTGCCCCGGTAGTAAGAATTGTTGGCGGTAAACATAAAGTCGCAGCCCGTACAGGCTGAAAAGACCATACACTGGTATTTCCACTGCCACAATTTGATCTGATCCATATATAATAAACAGTACCAGGAGACAATGATGACAATATAGTGGAAGTTCCTGAAAAATTAGAAATAGTTGGAGGAGTAGAAGCCGTTGGAGCAGTATTGGAATTACTATAATAGATATCATATCCTGCAGGAGATGATGGAGAAGCCATCCATGATAGTGCTACACTATTATGAGTAGCGGCTCCTGCGGCTAACCCTGATGGAATATAACATATTGGAGGAGTCCAGGTATAGGTTAACCCGGCAGCCGGCATTCCCGGAACAGAATTATTAACATTAAAGGCCTGTGAACTGTTGTTTGCTGTTCCTGCTGTAGAATTTACAAACTCCAATGTTGTTGCGTTCAGGCGGTTATTAAAATCAATAATTGAAGCTCCTCTTAGTCCTATCTGAGCTGTTCCTGTAACATTTGTACTTCCAGCCAGGTAAGACCCGCTATTGTATACCATCTGAACTACATTAGAAGTTTCTTTTAAACGAGCCTGAAATCCAAAAGTATAAGCTGCAGTAGCAGAAATAGAACTATTAGGCCTGAAATCCTTCCATTGGATAACTATTTCTCTGTTGGGAGCTGATCCTGTTGTTATCCAGCTGATATCTCCGGTAACCCCATTAACATCAAACACACTGCTCAGGTCTCTTCCAAAAACAGAAATCACCCCATCATAGGCTGCTGCTGTAGACAAAGGTGAAGTATTAGTTGCAGAAGGAGCTGTAGTCCCAAATGTAATAAAACCATTCGTTGACACATTCAGAGAACTATATGAAGTTCCGTTAAATATAAAGTTAAATGGCAATGTTACAGGATATACATTACTGTTAAGGTTAGTTGTAGAAGTATTATCTGTAGCTGCCTCCAGGATGGTTCCTGTTATCGGGGTATAAGTACCCGTCTCCTGTGCAAAACTATAGGCACTTACCTGTGCAAAAGCGGAAGAAGAGCCTACCAGCAGAGCAAGACTGAAAGCAGCTTTCAAATACTTCTTGTAAATTTTGTAAAAATACATCATAGCTAGTTAATTTTGTTTCCTAGCTAAGATAATGTTTTTTGATAATAATCTGTTAAAATTTAAATATTAATGAATAATAAACACAAAAACAAAGCAATCACAATAAATAAAACATAAATAGTTTAAATAATAAAAGACCGACTTAATTAAGTCGGTCTTCATATATTTTAAAAATAAGCATTTTAATAAAATAGCTTTATCGTTCCATCAGCATTGTATTGGTTAAACCAAGATGATTCATCTTGAGAAACTAATTTATTGTCGATATATTTCAAAGTAACAATCTTTTGATAGTTATTTTTAGATAATGATGAATGAATATATTCATCAAAAATATATAGCTTTTTTAATGGGTTTGGAGCTTTATCATAGTTACTAAACTGTACTTCCTGTTGTATATAAATGTCAACATTATTCTGCATAGTTACAGTTTTTACACTTTTCAAATTTCCATCACTGTAGTAAGTAAACCTATTTACATTTTTATTGGGATAATTATACTTAGGAAATTCCGTCACTATAGCCACAAGTTTATCCAACTGGTATTGATAAATTAATTCTCTCTCTACAATATTCTCATCAAGAAATACCACACATTTCTTTATTTTTCCTTTACTATCAAGTTCAAATACTTTTTTTTGCAGTGGTACAAATCCAGTTCCTGGCCCCGAGCTATGGTTAGAAGTAGTAATGAAATTACCATTATAAGTAACCTGTGTGTAAACTTTATTTGAAATAAAATAGCGATCAAATCCACCTTCAGTAATTCGCATTTTCATCCCATTTTTTTTGATTACCCTATTCTGAGCATCATATTCAAAATAATAATTAGGATCACTTAACTCTGTAGTGGCGTATGAAAAAGGAAAATACGATGACAGCTTCGTTATATTGCCCAGCTCTTGCTCTTTTTCTGTTTCAATTTCATCATTACTACTGGAGCAAGATGTAAAAGCCAGCAAGATCGTGGCTAGAAAAAATAATTTAAGCTTCATTGGTTATTGTTTTTTATTCTTCACAAGCCCTCCAAATAGCATCATTCTGCGGAACAGTAGCTATAATTTCAATTTTTTCTTTGGTGACAGGGTGAATAAACTCCAGTTTTCTGGCATGAAGGTTAATTCCACCATCCGGATTGGAACGTGGGGCACCATATTTTAAGTCTCCTTTAATCGGAACTCCTGTTTTCGATAACTGTGCTCTGATCTGATGATGCCTTCCTGTTTCAAGATCTATTTCAAGAAGAAGATAATTATCCAATGTCTTAATAACATGATAAGTCAAAATAGCTTCCTTGGCTCCTTCTGTAGCCTTTGGAAAAACAATTGCCTTGTTATTCTTTTCGTTCTTTTTTAAATAATGAACCAGCCGCTGGCTTTGTGGGATCATTTCTTTGGCTACTACTGCCCAATACGTTTTTTTAACCTCACGATTCTTTACCATCTGAGTAAGACGGGAAAGTGCTTTCGAGGTTTTAGCATAAATGACCAAGCCAGAAGTAGGACGGTCTATACGATGAACCAAGCCGAGAAAAACATTTCCCGGCTTAGTATCTCTTACTTTGATAAAATTCTTTATAGATTCTAATAGTGACTCATCACCGGTCTTATCACCCTGTACAAGCTGACCGACTTTTTTATTGATCACCAGAAGATGGTTATCTTCATATACAATCTGTTCCTTCATTCAGCCTATCTGTTTCTGTTTCTATTTGTCATTGAAAGAACAATTCCTGCCAAAAGACCAATCGTTTTAAGCATTGCCAGGTTTGAACTGTCTGGTAAAAACGCTCCAATTACACAAACTCCCGCTGCCGCATACATGGCATACATAAAGTTTTTATTGGTAAGTAAAGGTGCCTGAATAAAGAAACTGGCTCCTATCAGAACATAAAACACCTTTCTGGAAAGCAAATGATTGATCTCAGGAGAAAATAAGTTAAACCAGCCAATAGCCAGGCATACCAATGCTGCAATAGATAAAATTCCCTGAATAGATTGTTGTTGATTTTGCATGAATTAATTTTAATAACTTTCGTTTTGGTTGGGGAAATCTACACTTTTTACATCTTTTACATATTGAGATACTGCTCCTGTAATTTCGGTGTAAAGATCAAGATACCTTCTTAAGAACTTCGGACTGAAACCTTTATTCATTCCCACCATATCATGATATACTAAGACCTGACCGTCACAGTCTGCTCCAGCACCAATTCCAATTGTAGGGATAGAAATACTTTCAGTTACTCTTTTAGCAAGTTCTGCAGGAATTTTTTCCAATACAACAGAAAAACATCCTAATTCCTCTAAAAGCTGGGCATCAGCAATCAGTTTCTCAGCTTCAGCCTCTTCTTTTGCTCTTACTTTATAAGTTCCGAATTTGTAAATAGACTGTGGAGTCAACCCCAAGTGTCCCATTACCGGAATTCCGGCGTTGATAATTTTTTTAATAGATTTTGAGATCTCTTTCCCTCCTTCAATTTTTACGGCATGAGCACCTCCTTCTTTCATCATTCTTACTGCTGACTCCAATGCTTTCTCAGGATTACTCTGATAAGTTCCGAATGGCAAATCTGCTACTACCAAAGCCCTGTCCGTACCTCTCACTACACTTTGAGCATGGTAAATCATTTGGTCTAATGTAATAGGTAATGTAGTTTCAAAACCTGCCATTACATTGGCTGCAGAGTCTCCAATCAAAATAGCGTCTACACCACCTGCATCCACCATTTTTGCTGTGGTGAAATCATAAGCAGTAAGCATTGTTATTTTTTCCTTGTCGAATTTCATTTTACGCAAGGTTTCAGTCGTAACTTTTTTAATTTCAGAGTGAACAGACATAATTTATCTATTTTTTAAAAGTTAAAAAGTCGGCCATTGAGCCGACTTAAGTTTTTATGATTTTTATAAAACTACGTGACCGAGTTTCATGAGTTTGTCGTGATTTAGAATCTTGATGTTTCGTCCATCCACTTCTATCAGGCTATCCTGTTTGAATTCTGAGATCAGACGGATGGCACTTTCTGTGGCAGTACCAATAATGTTGGCAATTTCTTCTCTTGTTAATGAGATTTTGATAAACCCTTCTGGATCTACTCCTAATTTTTGCTCCAAAAGAAGTAATATTTCCGCCAGCCTTTCTCTTACCGTTTTCTGGGCAAGGAAAGTAATGGTATTGGAAGATTCTCCTAATTCGTAAGAAATTTTCTGAAGCATTACGAAAGACAATTGCGGATCTACCTCCAGAAGATACATAAAGATATCTGCTGGTAAGAAAACACATTCAATGTCTGTCATAGCTTCTGCTTTGGCTTGGAAATTTTCCCCGCAAAGCAAAGAACGATAGCCGATGATATCCCCCTCTTTGATAAATCTTAAAATCTGATCTTTCCCGAACGCTCCGGATTTTGAAAGTTTAGCGGCTCCTTTTTCTAGGACAAACACTCCTCTCGGAGTTTCCCCATCTTCGAAAATAGTATCGTGTTTCTGAAAACTCAATCTTTTTTTACCGTTAATATATTTTTCAAAATCTGCGCTAGAAAGTCTTTCCTTAAAAGATTTATCATTAAAAACTCTGGCGAACCTCTCTTCAATTGCTATCTGTTGTTCCTGCGGCATTTTATATGATATTTATCACAAAAATAGAACTTTTTAACTCGATAAACAAAAAAAATTGTTATAATTTTGTAGTTCAATATTTTAGGGAGGTGAGCGAGAACTGTTTTCATTGTGGTCAAGGTATAGAAAAAGAGAGAATTTTGTTTGATGAAAAGATTTTCTGCTGCAATGGCTGTAAGTCTGTTTATGAAATTCTGAATACGAATAATTTAAGTAATTTCTATGAACTTAATAAAGGGGCAGGAATTCGTCCAAACGATGAAAATTCTACCCATTTCGACTATTTGGACACTCCTGAAATTTTCGAGAAAGTGACCGATTTTTCTGAAGGAAACACCAGTCTTGTCACTTTCAAAATCCCTGTAATACATTGTTCTTCTTGCATCTGGTTACTGGAAAGCCTTCATACCCTGAATCCTTATATCAAATATTCCCAGGTTAACTTCACAAGAAAGACCCTACAGATTTCATTCAACCACAAAGATCTGAAATTAAGCGAACTAGCTAATTTCTTAACCAATTTAGGATATAAACCTGTTATCAGCCTTGAAACTGCTGAAAAAAACGTTGATCATCTTGACAAATCGCTTCTTGTAAAATTCGCCATTGCAGGTTTTGCTTTTGGAAACGGGATGTTTTTAGCATTCCCCGAATATGTAGGAGGTGAAGATTACTGGATGGAACATTACAAAGGATTATTCAGAGTATTAATGTTTCTATTGGCCTGCCCTGTTGTATTTTATTCCGCTTCAGACTATTACAAATCCGCATGGTACGGGTTAAAAAATAAAATCGTCAACATTGACATCCCTATTGTCTTAGGAATATTGGTTCTTTTCGGAAGAAGCATCTACGAAGTGGCAACAGATTACGGTCCCGGGTACTTCGACACCCTTTGCGGGCTTCTGTTTTTCATGCTGATGGGTAAACTTTTCCAGAAGAGAACCTATAGTGCTCTTTCATATGACAGAGACTACAAATCATTCTATCCTATTGCCGTAACAAAAGTAGACTTCGAAGGAAAACAGGACAACATTCTTCTTTCTGAAGTAAAAGTAGGTGACAGAATTTTAGTTAGAAACCAGGAAATCATTCCGGTAGATGCTATTCTTATCAACGGAGAAGGAAATATTGACAACAGCTTCATTACCGGAGAAAGCGAAAGCATCAGCAAACAGCCAGGTGATAAAATCTTCGCAGGTGGTAAACAAATAGGATCCTCTTTAGAACTGGAGGTTATTAAGAATGTAGATCAAAGCTACCTTACCCAACTTTGGAATAAAGAAGCTTTCAAGAAACACGAAACAGGTCTTGACACTCTGACCAACAACATCAGCAAATATTTCACATTCATTATTTTAGGCATCGCTCTTGTTTCCGGAATTTACTGGGCGTTCATTGATTTAGAGAAGATGTTCCAGGTTATTTCAGCCATTCTGATTATTGCATGCCCTTGTGCACTTGCATTATCCGCACCATTTACTTTCGGACACATTATGAGAATTTTAGGCCGAAATAAGTTTTACGTAAAAGATACTTTAACGATTGAAAAAATCGCAAAATTAGATACGATTGTTTTCGATAAAACAGGAACTATTACTCACCGGAAAAAATCAAACATCAGATACGAAGGAACCGAAATCAATGAATTCGATCAACTGAATATCAAAACCTTATTAAAGAACTCAAACCACCCGCTGTCTAAATCTCTTTATGAATACATTGAGTTTAATGACAACTATTTCCCGGTTGAAAACTTCCAGGAAATTTCAGGAAAAGGATATGTTGCCAACATTAGAGGAAACGCTTATAAGATCGGCTCTGCACGTTATAACAACCAAGAGCCCAAGAATCTTGAAACCGCTGTTTATATCAGCAAAAACGACGAATTTTTAGGAAAATTTATCTTTAAGAATGAATACAGACCAAGACTTAAAGACTTATTTAACAAACTCACCCACTACAAAATATTTATCCTAAGTGGAGATAACTCCTCAGAGGAAACCCAGCTTAAAGAGCTTATTCCAAACTACAAAGGAATGGCCTTTAACCAAAGCCCCGAAGACAAACTGAATTACATCAAAAACCTTCAGGATCAGCACATGAAAGTAGCCATGCTTGGTGATGGACTGAATGATGCCGGAGCATTAAAACAAAGTAATGTAGGAATTGCTATTGCTGATGATACCAACAGCTTTACACCATCTTCCGATGTGATCATGAACGGTGAAAAAGTAGTTACTTTAGACAACTACCTGAACGTTTGTAAGGGTTCTATTACGATTGTGAAAATGACATTTATAATCAGTTTTCTTTACAACATCGTTGGGTTAAGTTACGCAGTTACAGGACACATGCATCCGCTTTTTGCAGCTATCATCATGCCTGTAAGTTCTATTACGGTAGTTACATTTACAACAGTTTCAACATGGATACTGGGTCGCAAATACTTCAAAAAACAGGCTTAAATGCGCTTATTTAGACTGATTTTAAATTAGCTGAAATCGGCATTTCGTGATGAATGTCATTATTTTTCACTAAATTTGAACCCCGAAAATAGGTTAATTTTGTTGTCCAATGGATATTCTATATTTAATGATCGTCTGCAGTGTTTCTTTAGCTGTGATCTTCCTGGTCGTATTTATAGTGTATGCCAGAAAAGGACAGTTCGAAGATGATGAATCTCCGGCTGTTAGAATTCTTTTCGATGATGAAGTCAAAGAAAAAAATGAAACTGGCAACAAGGATAAAGACGAAAAAGAAATAGGAGAAAATAATAAAAATTGAGAAAAATAGTGAATAGTTGATATGGAAACACAAAAGTTTAGTTATGACAATAGTATTGTCCGTGCGTTCCTCTATGCGACCATTATCTTTGGTTTCATAGGATTTACGTTCGGGCTTACGGCGGCATTAATGCTTTTCTACCCAGAATTACCTGAATTCTTATTCGGTACAGATGATACAACCATTAATAGTTTGGCATCGGGTAATATTCAAGGGTTAATAAACACTCATGGAGCGTTTGGTTTTGGTAGAATCAGAATGTTGCACACCAACACCGTGATCTTTGCGTTCGTGTGTAATATTGTTTATGTAGGGGTATACTACTCTACGCAAAGATTATTGAAGACAAGAATGTACAGTGATACATTATCTTGGATTCACTTCTGGACATGGCAATTTATGATTGTTGCTACGTTCATTACATTCTTTATGGGTATTAATACATCTAAAGAATATGCTGAACATGAGTGGCCGATCGATATTCTGATTGCATTCTCATGGATCATTTTCGGAGCAAACATGATTCTCACTATTTCAAAGAGAAGAGTAAGACACCTTTATGTTGCTATTTGGTTCTATCTTGGAACCTGGGTAGCAGTAGCAATGCTTCACATCTTCAACAACCTTGAAGTTCCATTATCTTTCTCTGGCTGGAAATCTTATTCTGCATATGCGGGAGCAAAAGATGCCATCGTACAATGGTGGTATGGTCACAATGCAGTGGCATTCGTATTGACAACGCCGGTTCTAGGTTTAATGTATTACTTCTTACCAAAAGCTGCAGACAGACCTGTATTCTCATACAAACTGTCTATTATTCACTTTTGGTCACTAATCTTCGTATATATCTGGGCTGGTCCTCACCACCTTCAGTATACCGCTCTTCCGGCATGGGCACAGGCAGTAGGAACTGGTTTCTCGATCATGCTTATCGCACCATCATGGGGAGGAATGTTAAATGGTCTTCTTACCTTAAGAGGAGCTTGGGATAAAGTAAGAGAAAATCCTATCCTTAAGTTCTTCGTAGTAGCTGTTACCTGTTATGGTATGGCAACGTTTGAAGGTCCGCTTTTAGCAACTAAAAACATCAACAAAATTGGTCACTTTACAGACTGGGTTATCGGTCACGTACACTTAGGAGCTCTTGGATGGAATGGTTTCATGGCATTTGGGGTTATCTATTATTTGGTACCAATCATGTGGAGAACAAAAATCTGGTCTGTAAAATTAGCTAACTGGCATTTCTGGTTAGGGACATTAGGAATTATTTTCTATGCAGTACCAATGTATATTTCTGGATTCACACAAGGATTAATGTGGAAGCAATTCAACCCGGATGGAACATTACTATGGAAAAACTGGTTGGATACTGTAACGGCGATCATTCCTTACTTCAAAATGAGATTCTTAGGAGGTATCTTCTATATTTCAGGAGCTATCCTAATGATTGTTAACGTAATTGCTACGGTAAGAAAAGGATCATTCCAGAAAGAAGTTCCTGCTGAAGCACCTGCATTAGCAAACATCGGAAACAAACGTAAAGAAGGAGAAGGATTCCACCTTTGGCTTGAAAGAATGCCATTACTTTTAACAGTATTATCATTATGTACAATTTCAATAGGAAGTATGGTAGAAATTATTCCTACTCTATCTCTTAAGAAAAGTGTACCTACCATTTCAGCTGTGAAGCCTTATTCTCCGCTTGAACTTGAAGGTAGAGATATCTATATCCGTGAAGGTTGTAACGCTTGTCACTCTCAGATGATCAGACCGTTCAGAGATGAGATTACAAGATTCAACGGTAAAAACGGACAGTACTCTAAAGCTGGGGAATTCGTATATGACAGACCATTCCTGTGGGGTTCTAAGAGAACCGGACCGGATTTACATAGAGAAGGAGGTAAAAACCCAAGTTCTTGGCACTACAAACACATGTATAACCCAAGATCTACTTCTGCAGGTTCTATCATGCCTCGTTATCCTTGGTTAATTGCTACTGATTTAGACAGATCTAAAATGGTAGACAAATTAAAGCTTATGAAGAATACGTTTGATGTACCTTATACAAAACCTCAAATTGATTCTGCAAATGCATGGGCAGACAACCAGGCTAAGAAAATTGTAAAAGATATCTTCTCTGAAGCAAATGACTTGAAAGAGGCTTATGCTAAGAGACCTCAGGGAGAATTAGAGAAAAAAGAAATTATTGCTCTTATTTCTTATCTTCAGAGATTAGGAACAGATATTAAAACAACTGAAATTAAAACAGCAAGTAATAACTAAAAACATTAAAAGATCAGTATGATTCCTCAGAATTTTAAAGATATATTATCCAATACAGAAAATGCTGGCTTCTACCAGACACTGGCTCTGATTTTCTTTATGCTGTTCTTCGTTGCTCTGGTAATTTATGTTTTTAGCAAACCTAAGAAATATTACAAAGAGGAAGAAGAAGCTCCCCTTGGAGAGGATGAAGACGATGATTTTAATTTAAAAAATTAAACTATTTTTTATGAAACAAAGAACACCTGTTGTTGTAAACATCTTGATAATAATTGGACTTTTAATAGTTTTTTATTATTTGTTTGTGCAGAGCTACGCGTTCCTAGCTTCGCCTTACTTCTGGGGAACTGTTGTGATAGCTGGTATCCTTGCCTTTATCCACAGTGCTATTGGAGATTTGATTGAAAATAACAAATTCAAAAAATTATCTCCGGAAGAGAAAGCGGCTTATTTAGCTGAAAAGAAAATCCCTTTCTTCAAAAGAATGTATGAAGCGGCCTTCAAAAAGCAGTCTGATACAGAAGAAAAAGATATCCTTATTGACCATGGTTTCGATGGAATTATGGAGCTGGATAACCAATTACCAAAATGGTGGGTAGGTTTATTCTATTTTGGGACTGCTTTTTGTATTGTATATATTGCAGCCTATTCATTTACAGATTTCGCTCACCCATTAAGCGAATATGAAAAAGAATATAAAGAGCAATTGGCGAGTATTGCAGCTTATGAAGCAACCCAACCTCCTGTAACGATTGAAACAGCTAAATATTCAGCTGATAATATTGCAGAAGGTAAAGAATTATTCAAAACAAACTGTGCATCTTGTCACAAAGAAGACGGTAGTGGAGGTATTGGTCCGAACTTAACGGATAACCACTGGATCAACATGCCTGAGAAGACGTTATTCAAAAACGTATTCCATATGGACTGGAATGGTTCTCCTACTAACCCTGCGATGAGAGCATTTGGTAAAAACGGAGAAGTTTCTGGAGCTGAAATTGAAAAAATTGCAGCCTATGTATATCACATCAACCAGGAATTACCACCAGTAACTCAGGCTCAGGGAGGAGCTGCTCCTCAAGGAACTGAAGCGCACTGGGAAAAAGAATAATTTAGAAAATTAGAAACATATGAAAAAAACATAATTTGTTATTACCTTAAAAATAGTAACGAATTATGTTTTTTCTTTTTTAAACACATTACAATATGTCAGACATAGAAGAAATAGAAGTACGCGGCGGACAGGGACAGGTTCTGGACCCTGAGACTTACAGAGATTCTATCGGGACAATGGAGCAATCCGGTAAAAGAAGATGGGTATTTCCAAGAAAACCAAAAGGAAAATATACCAACTATAGAAACATTGTAAGCTATCTTTTATTAATTATTTATTTTTCATTACCATTCATTAAAATCAATGGTAATCCATTACTATTATTCAATGTAATAGACAGAGAGTTTTTCATTTTTGGACAGCCTTTCTATCCACAGGACTTTTTTATCCTTACTTTGGGTGCCATCGCATCTTTAATATTTATTATCGTTTTTACGATTGCATTCGGAAGAATTTTCTGCGGGTGGATTTGCCCTCAGACAATTTTTATGGAATCCATCTTCCGTAAAATCGAATATCTGATTGAAGGTGACCGAAACAGGCAAATGAAGCTGGACAGACAGGAGTGGAACAGCGAAAAGATCTGGAAAAGAACTTTAAAGTGGTCTGTTTATATTATTATTTCACTCATCATCACCCACTTTATGTTTATGTATATTGTGGGGTATGAGCAAGTATTCAGAATTGTTTCTGAAGGCCCGTTTACCCATCCTACCAATTTCATTGTAATGATTCTCCTTACTGCTGCATTTTATTTTGTATTTGCGTGGTTCAGAGAACAGGTATGTACATTGGTTTGTCCATACGGCAGGCTTCAGGGAGTTTTAATTGATAAAGATACGATCAATGTTTTCTATGACTTCAAAAGAGGGGAAAACCGATCAAAATGGAGAAAAGGAGAAGACAGAAAAGCAGCAGGTAAAGGAGACTGTATTGACTGTCATCAGTGTGTGGTGGTATGCCCTACCGGAATTGACATCAGAGACGGACAGCAGCTGGAATGCATCAACTGTACCGCATGTATTGATGCCTGTGACGAGGTTATGGAAAAGGTAGGTCTTCCAAAAGGCCTGGTAAGATATGCTTCTGAAAATGAAATTGAGAAAGAAACTCAATTCAAGTTTACCGGAAGAATGAAAGGATTCAGTATATTCTTATTCCTTCTGGTAGGATTTTTAGGATACCTGTTGTACAGCCGTGGTGAAATGGAAGCTAAATTCATTAAACCGGCAGGTAGTACATTCTTTGTAAAAGAAGGAAAGATTATCAATACTTATAATTATACATTCCTGAATAAAACCAATGATAAGAAAATCGTTACCATCAAAGTAATGAATCCTGCACATGGTGAAATCACTTACAGTGCATCAAGTAAAATTCAGGTAGACAGAGATAAAATTACCAAAGGAACCATCAATATAAGCTTCCCTGAAGATGAAATGAAGCTTTCTAAGCAGAACATTACAATCGGGGTTTATGATATGAAAGGTAAACTCGTAGACTCTTATCAGACTTATTTTGAAGGACCATTCAAATTACAATTTTAATTAGACAAAATGAAGAACTTTAGTTGGGGACACGGTGTTGTAATTGCATTATTTGCATTCATAGTTTTTATATTATCCATGATGTTTCTTTTCCCGAACGGGCAGAAAAACTCAGAAATGGTAACCGATAATTATTATGAAGAAGAGCTACAATATCAGGATGTAATTGATTCTAAAAAAAGAGCGGATGAGCTCCAGGAAAAACCTGTATACTCACAGGATACCAATGGAATTAAAATCACATTCCCACAAAATTATAATAACTCTGACACTACGGTTAAATTTGTTTTAAACAGAACCGACGACCAGAATTTAGATATCAAAAAATCTGTAGAACTTGATGCCAACCACACTTTCATTATCCCTGCACAGGTACTGAAAATGGGTAATTATACTTTAAGACTAAGTTGGACGAAGGACAAAACAGACTATAGAATGGATTATGATGTAATATGGAAATAGGACTTGTGGTATCGGCTATTGCCTTAGGCTTTGCTTCCGGTTTTCATTGCATCGGAATGTGCGGTCCTATTGCTTTATCGATGGGATTAACCAAAAAACAGGCTGCCAATTTTTATCTTCAGAACCTTACCTATCAGTTCGGAAGGATCTTTACCTATTCATTATTAGGCGCACTTCTTGGAATTATAGGACAGGGATTTGAGATGGCAGGATTCCAGAAATATCTGACTATCATAGCTGGTGTCCTGTTAATTGTTATGGCTTTATTTTCATTTGGTGGAAAGGATTTTGCTTCAAAAATACCTTTCCTGTCCAAATTTTTATATTCGGTAAAATCAAATTTAGGAAAGATACTCCAAAAGGCAGATTACCGTTCAAGATTTACTACAGGTATTCTCAACGGATTTTTACCATGCGGGATGGTTTATATGGCTCTTACAGCAAGTCTTGCTGGAGGAGGAATATGGCAGGGAGCCTTATATATGGCTTTATTTGGTCTGGGAACCCTTCCGTTCATGTTTGCTGTCGTTCTGGCCGGAAATCTCATGAATCAGGCTTTTAGAGCAAAAATTTTAAAAGCAGTTCCTGTTATCATGATTATTTTGGGCGGACTTTTCATTCTCAGAGGCTTGGAACTAGGTATTCCTTATGTTTCTCCGAAAGCAGAATCAATGACTATTTCCAAAGATCCTAATGAAGCCGTTAACTGCCACTAATTAGAATTTATACTATACCATGAAGAAAACGATCGTCTTATTTTTAATAAGTCTGTTTACATTACAATCCTGCAGCATCAATACTGAAGTACTCTATCATAAAGACTCAGCTACATCTATGATTACTGATGTGGATACCAGAGAATTTATGGCAGAAATGCAAGCTATGACTCCTGATTCATTGAAACAGGAAAAATTTAAGGATATAGATCGATTTCCAACAGTCTGGACAAGCATGTATGATCTTATAAAGAAAGAAGGAAAACTGAAAACTGAAAATCAGGATACTATCAGAATACTGAAAAAAGTCTTTTTAAAATCCACAAAAGATGATAAAAATGCTATCCCTGCAGGATTTTCCTTTAAAATGGATCATTTCACTCCCAATGATTATGAAATAATTAAAAACTTCAATAAAGGCGAAAAGCTACCCTTTGATCAAAATGTACTCAATATCTGGGATGGCAAAACGCTGACCATTAACACAGATTTTTTTAATCTTAAAAATATTGAAGAGGTACTTAAATCTAAAGGTTCAGATGAACAAACAGAAAAAATGGAGGGGATGATGATGATGTTTTTCAAAAATATCGGAACGACTTTAAAGTTTGAAAATAAAATAAAATCGATCACCGGAAAACATGACTGGCTGAAACAGATTGACGACTATTCGGTAAGGATAGTATATGACTTGAAAGCGATGAATGATAAGGATGCAAAATTGAAAAATACAGATAAAAAGATCGTTATCGTCACTGAATAAAATAACTTATCCCACCGAATTACGGTGGGATATTTATTAAAGCACAGCCCGAAAAATGATCTGAAGTATTAGTTTCAAGACATTGATAATCCAATCATATTAATTAATAGGATCAACATAACCATCCCATAAAGAACGATTAATATCAAAAAAAACAGTGTTAATTTCTCTGTTAAACCATTTATAATCCGGATCTTTAGAATAGTCAGGGTTATTGACAGATATAAATCTTACAACTCCCCCCTGTATCGTTTTGTAGAAATCATAAACTTGAAATTTTCCAAAATTATATCGGGAAAAAAGTTGCGTTTCATCTTCTCTATGTTGGACTGCCGTATATAATTTTTTAACGTCCTCAATGCTCATATCTTTATAAAAAAAACCTAAAATATTTGAAAATGTAGGCTGGTTAGTATACATGAATAGAAATTGCTCTCCATTTATTTGAGGAAGCTTATCATGCAGCAGCTTATGCATTTCAGGATTTTTAAAAAAGATATACTGCTTATTTATTTTTTTAAACTGATAATCTCCATAAGTATAGAATGGTATATGCTGATTTCCATTATCAAAGGTCAAAACAAATTTACTATACTTGTCCGGATGATCAGTCTCCACATTTTCCTGTCCTTTGAAATAATAATAATTTTTACAGCTTATCAGTGAAAGCAGAGATAATACGGCTATAATTTTAAGTAAACCATTCATTAGTATAGAGATTACAGTTACAAAGTATATTTTCTTTTATCATAATATTCGCAAATAAAATGGTCAGTATATGCCTATTTCTGTTCACATTTTCTGCAAGACTTATCACGAATATATAAAAAATAAAGAAACTCTCAACAAATAAAAATCCCCTTTCAGTACTGAAAGGGGATCTGTTTATATGTAAAATATTCTAGTTGATGATATCAAATCTTGCATACTCAGCAATCTTTTTAGGAAGTTTAATTCCTTCTGCAGTCTGATTGTTCTCCAATAAAGCGGCCATTATTCTTGGCAATGCCATTGCAGATCCGTTCAGTGTGTGTACCAATTGAGATTTACCATCTGCTTTGTAACGGCATTTTAATCTGTTAGCCTGGAAAGTTTCAAAGTTTGAAACAGAACTTACTTCCAGCCACATTTCCTGTGCAGCACTCCATACTTCAAAGTCATATGTCATCGCAGCAGCAAAACCTGTATCACCACCACAAAGTCTTAATACTCTGAATGGAAGTTCAAGATCTGTAAGAATTTCCTTGATATGCTCTACCATTTCTTCTAAAACAGCATAAGAGTTTTCTGGTTTTTCAATTCTTACGATTTCTACTTTTTCAAACTGGTGAAGACGGTTCAGACCTCTTACGTGAGCTCCATAACTACCAGCTTCTCTTCTGTAACACTGAGAGAAGGCTGTATGTTTAATCGGAAGATCTTTTTCATCCAGTAATACATCGCGGTAAAGATTCGTTACCGGAACTTCTGCTGTAGGAATCAGGTATAATTTATCTTCATTGATATAGTACATTTGTCCCTCTTTGTCAGGTAACTGTCCGGTCCCAAAACCTGAAGCTTCATTCACTACGTGAGGTGGGTTTACTTCTGTATATCCTTTCTCAACGTTTTTATCCAGGAAATACTGAACCAAGGCTCTTTGTAACCTTGCTCCTTTTCCTAAATAAACAGGAAATCCTGCTCCAGCGATTTTTACACCCAATTCAAAATCAATCAGGTTGTATTTTTTAGCCAGTTCCCAGTGAGGAATAGCTCCTTCACCTAGACCTTCTACAGTATGAGACTGGAAAATATTCTCATTATCCTCAGCAGAAGAACCACTTTTCACCAATTCATTCGGAATGTTGGGAAGTTGGTAAAGAATGTTCAATAATTCAGTTTCTTTTACTTCCAACTGAGATTTCAATTCTGAACTCGACTCTTTGTACTGTGCTGTTTTAGATTTTGCTGATTCCGCTTCTTCTTTCTTTCCTTCCTTCATTAAAAGTCCAATTTCCTTGGAGATTTTATTGATCTCGGAAAGCTGGGAATCTAATTCAAATTGGATTCTTTTTCTTTCTTCGTCAGTAGCAATAGCATTGTCTACCAACTCAAGATTCTTGAATTGTCTTTTTTTAAGACCTTCTAAAACGCGTTCTTTGTTGTCGCGTAAAAAATTGACTTGTAACATTTTATTTAGATGTTAGATATTAAATTTAGCCTAATATAGGCTAACAATTTTACAAATTTAAAACTATTTTGTGATAGTTACGTTATTTATCGAAGTAGGAGCATCAGCTTCTTTGGAAAATTCTGATTTCCCATTGTATAAAACCTCTGAAACCTGAAATAATGTTGGACTCTTACGATAATGAATTTCCAGCTGGTCAACGGTTCTTTCCACAGTATTATTTACTGTCTTCGTAAAAGTAATTGCCATTTTAGAAACATAGGCATTTCCACTTCCCGGATTGGCAGGTCCTGTAGAATCCAGTTTTCTTCTTTTAGCTCCTCCAATATACTCCATATAAAATACAGAATCTGTTCTCATTCTCAAAGAAACGGTTACCGGAGAAATATCCTTGCTTCCAAACACATCATTTACTGAATATCCAGTATAGGAACCTGCTTTCTTACTGTTCAAAAGGTCCTGTTGGTTAGTGTCTTTCATATAGATATTAAGAACCTGATCAATCCTTTGTAAAGATTCCTCATCACTTCCACAACTGACAACCGTAAAGCTTATCAATAAGATATAAAGAAAGATATTTTTCATTCTAACAAAGATAAAAAAGATTTTATCATTAAGGCAATTTCCTTAAATAGGAAAAGAAAAAAAACAGATAGCCTAGCCCTGAAATAAGCAGTGTGGCAGTCATTGCAATTCCCATCCCGATCACACCATAAACGGGAACCAATATATAGGCAAGCACAGCCAGAAATAGTAAAGAACCTATACTAAGCCACGTATTAATTTCAATTTTTCCTACTGCCGGTAAAAGATTGCCATAGAGGTTTCTGGTAAGCATTCCCAACGTAAAACCTATTGATAAGATCATTAATAAAGTTGTATTCTCCACATAAGTTTCCCCGAAGAACAAAATAATAATATACTTTTTGAATGCATAAAAGAAAACAAGTATTCCCAGACAAATCGGGAAAAAGAACTTATTAAAATTAACAACATAGGATTTAAGGAACTTTTTATCCTTAAAATTCTTGGAAAGCACTGGAAAATCACTTTGCAGAAAACTGGTGGCCAGGAAAATAATGTTAGAAGGGATAAGAATCGCGATCCTGTAATTAGCTACTGCATTTTCATTCAGCATAAAGCCTAGTAGTAAAATATCCAGTGAGTACAGAGCATCGGAAGTCAGGGAAGTCATTGCTGTAAATATCCCATATCTCCACATCTCTTTATAATTTCCGGATATAACATCCCGATGGGAATATATATCTTTCTTTAGCCATAATAACGATAAATACGGCGTAATACTGATGGCTATCAGATAACCGTAAAATTTAAAAAAATAAGTCAGAAACAAAACCAACAGCAACCCACCAATATTAACGACATTATTGATTTTTGCAAATGTCTGATTTCGACCTGTAATCCGATAAAAAACCTGAATATGATTCAGAAAATAAAATCCACCAAGTCTTACAGCACAAAACAGGAAGATCATAAAGATATCTTCATATTTATTAAAATAGAAAACAGAAACAAATAAAAACAGGATAATAAGGATCAGCTCAAACAGGATCCCTTTGAAAAAAAAGTAAGATGAGATTTTCAGTTTCTCATCTTTATCCAATGATATGGATCCAAACCTCATTAAACTCTGACTGCTTCCAAATCCTGTAAACGGTGTAAAAATCGTAACAACGGAGAGAACAATACTTAAAACCCCAAATTCATTCTCAGGCAACAACCTGATAATCAACAAAGATACTAGAAAACTACAGACCTTCGCAATAAGGAAGGAAAAGAAAACATGATGCCCACTATTGCTGAAAAAATTCCTTAAAAAATCCTGCAGGCTTTTCACGATAATTTGTTTTTAGAAAGAACTTCATTATAAACTTCTGTAAACTGCTCAGCAATAGCCTTTCGGGAATATCTGTCTACAGAAAAGCCTCTGATCTCAGATTCACTTTTAAAAGCATATCCCTTTCTGCATATTTTCTCCAAGACCTGATAAAGCTGATCTGTATTATCTTTTTCAACTCCTACCCCCAAGCCTTCTATAATAAATTCGGCAGCACCTCCAACCAGAGTTGAAATTACAGGCTTTCCACAAGCATACGATTCCAGAATAACACATCCCTGAGTTTCATTTTCACTGAATAAGATAAAGTAATCAGAGTTTTGCATTTTCTCAGCAACTTCAGCATAGCTTATGGCATCAAAAACATTGATATATTTTTCAGCCTCTAAATTCTTAACCAAAGCATCCAAAGATTCAGAATCGCCATCACCTCCTATTTCCAAACTTACCGGAAAGCCATTTTGGTGTAATAAATGAACAGCCCTGATAATATCCTGAGGCCTTTTCCGGGGAATTAAACTTGATACATGGAGAAATTTCACATGATCAGCTATTCCTGTTTTAGGTTTAATGGTAAAAACATCAGTATCCACAACATTTGAAATCACTTTCATTGAAGTAGTAATTCCTAACTGTTTCAAGCTGTCTTTCAAATTATAGCTTACCGGTAAAATATATTCTGCATTTTTTGCAATATACTTAGCGATCCTTTTAATACTATCAGATGTTTTGGATAGATTCTGTTTTTGCAAAGCCGTCCAGTGTTCCGTAACAACGAATGGAATTTTATATTTCTTTTTCAGATAAACCGCAAAAAGCATATTGTTGTGCAGAACATTGGCATGAACCAAATCAGGTCTGCTCACTTTTTCAAAGCCTTTTAAATAGGCTCTCATTCGTCTTACAAAATTCTGAACCGGGTTTTTTGAATTTTTATAATAAATAATTAAGGTTCTGATATTATTAATGACCCGGTCATCATAAACATACTGCTCTTCCTGCTCAAAATTACCGATAGCATGCAGTATTTCAACATCACATGATAATGAAACAGCTTCCGCATGTCTTTGTACAAAATTGCCGTTGGTAGGCTCTATTTTATTAGGAAACCATGATGAGATGAAGAGTATTCTTTTTCTTTCCAAAATTTTATTTAGTTGTATCTTTGTTTGATCATTAAATGTAATCTACATCCCCGCAAACAAATGGCTAAAGTTAATAAATTTCTGTCTTTTATCCGAACTATTCTTGAAACCCCAAGCTTAATCAACCTTGTTCTGGATAGCTCATTTGAATCAGAAAAAAAGTTTAAAAAGAAATATACAGAAATTTCTTCTTTACCACAGATAGATTTAAAACTTCTTGGGAAAGAAATTGCCGGAGATATTGACACCTTCATTCTGGACGGAAGCTCTTTAATCACTGATTTGCAACTCCTTAAAACACTTTCCATGAGAGATGATATCAATTCTTATATTGAGATTGGTACATGGCGTGGAGAAAGTGTCTATAATGTGGCTAAACATGTGGAAGACTGTACCACTATCAATTTGTCTAAAGAAGAGATGAAAGAAATGGGGCTCAATGTAAAATATGCTGATCAACATGGTATTCTTTCACAAAAGAATCCACAAATAATCCACCTTGAAGCCAATACAAAATTTTTTGATTTCAGTGCTTTAAACAAAAAATACGACCTGGTTTTTATTGATGGAGATCATAGCTATGAGATGGTTTTAAATGACACGAAAAAAGTTTTTGAAAACCTTTTGCATGAAAACTCTATCGTTGTCTGGCATGACTACGCCTACAGTCCGCGAAAAATCCGTTATGAGGTTTTCCAGGCTATTCTTGATGGGGTGGGAAAGGAAAATCACGGATATCTTTACCATCCTCAGAATACTATGTGTGCTATTTTTATCAAAGGAAAATTTCCTACAACTCTTTTTGATGATATGGCCATCCCTTCAAAAGTTTTCAATGTAAAAATTCATTCGGAAGAATTCTCTTCTTAGCAGGGAATACATCATCATCTATCTTTTCGATATAATAAAAAAGGATGACAAAAGCCATCCTTAATAATCTGATAAAATATTTAGCTGATATAACTTCCAGCCCAGCTTTTCTCCAATGGAAGAAGAAAATGGCTTAAAAAGTCCAGATAAGTATTTTTAGAAAAGTCAAAAACCTGAATGTCTTTTGGCAATTCACCATTTTTTAATTTGTTCTTAAAATCGAGAAGTTTCAAGGTTTTCACTTCTCCATTTTCCACAAAACTGGCTTTCATTCTATCGAATAATCCCAGTTGATACTCTTCATCAAGTTCTCTCATGATCTTACCTAAAGCATCAATGCTGCATCCTGAAGCCATTTCTTTCTCTTCATCCACACATATAATAATAAATTGATTTTTTTCAATTTTAAAGGATGATGAAAGTGGTTTTCCATGGGCTGCCCAGGTAGCCAGAAAATCAAATAGTTTTTCTGTGATAGCCTTTGCCTCTTTAGTTTCAAATGGCCTTGATGCCGGGTATATAATGACTCTATAGTCGTTCGTTTCTACAACGGTTGATTCTTCAATTTTCATTGTTGCTCAATTTAAAGTATAAAATTAAGAAATATTCCTGAGTTTATAAAGCATAAAACCCAGGCCAAAGCCTGAGTTTCCATTTATATTTTAAATGTAAGCTTATAAATCCTCTGCTTCTGCAAGAAGTTCCACAATATCTTTTACGGCAACTTCTGTATTTTTATTGAAATGCTTCACACCATCCGTCATCATTGTATTACAGAATGGACATCCTGTAGCAATTACTTTAGGCTCAAAAGACAAAGCTTCTTCTGTTCTTTCAATATTGATATCTTTATTTCCTTTTTCCGGCTCCTTAAACATCTGTGCTCCACCTGCTCCACAACAAAGGCCGTTTGTTTTGCAACGCTTCATTTCTACAAGCTCAGCATCCAGTTTTTCAAGAAGCATTCTTGGTGCTTCATATTCATCATTGGCACGTCCAAGGTAACAAGGATCGTGGAATGTGATTTTCTTTCCTTTGAACGCTCCGCCTTCAATCTTCAGCCTTCCTTCTTCCATTAAAGTTTTAAGGAACTGAGTGTGGTGAACTACATCAAAATGCCCTCCAAGACTAGGGTATTCATTTTTAAGAGTATTAAAGCAATGTGGACATGCTGTTACGATCTTTTTTACCTCGTAAGCATTCAATACTTCAATATTGGTAAGCGCCATCATCTGAAAAACGAATTCGTTTCCGGCTCTTTTTGCAGGATCTCCGGTGCAGCTTTCTTCCTGTCCTAAAACAGCAAATTCTACCCCTATTTTATTTAATATCTTGCAAAATGCTTTTGTAATTTTTTTGGCACGGTCATCAAAACTTCCGGCACATCCAACCCAAAATAAAACTTCCGGGGATTTTCCTTCGGCAGCATATTCTGCCATTGTTTTTATATTGAAATCCATTTCTTCCAATTTGAAAATGTGAGAATCTGGAAATTTGAAAATGAGTTAGCTTTAACCAATTTTCAAATTTTCAAATTGATTAGTTTTTAATTTTCTGAAGCCCAGTTCAGACGGTCTGCCTGATTATACTGCCAAGGTGCAGCATTATTTTCAACGTTCGTCATCATCAGATTCAGTTCCTGTGGAGCAGCAGACTGTTCCATTACCAGGAACCTCCTCATTTCAAAAATGATGGAAAGCGGATCCAATAATACTGGACAGGCTTCTGTACATGCATTACATGTGGTACAGGCCCAAAGTTCCTCTTTAGTGATATAGTCATTCAACAGCTTTTTGCCGTCGTCTACAAATTTTCCGTTTTTATCGATATTTTTTCCTACTTCTTCCAATCTGTCTCTGGTCTTCATCAGGATCAGTCTCGGAGACAGTTTTTTACCTGTAACATTAGCAGGACAAACCGAAGTACAGCGTCCGCATTCTGTACAGGAATAGGCGTTCAGTAACTGTACCTGGTTAAGGTCAAAAATATCTTCAGCTCCAAATTTAGAAGGAACATCAGCTTCAGCTCCTTCTGCCGGGGCGGCATAAGGGTCAGCATTAGGATCCATCATCAATTTGATTTCCTTTGTTACTGAATCAAGGTTATTGAATTTTCCTTTTTTATCAAGATTAGCATACCAAGTACTTGGGAAAGCTAAAATAATGTGTAAATGTTTTGAATAATACAGATAATTCATGAAGAAAAGAATCCCTACAAAGTGGAACCACCAAGCCCCTTTTTCTGTAAAATGTAAAAATCCGTCACCGAAATTACTGAAAACAGGTCCTAGAATCGTTGAGCTGATCGGGAAGCTTCCAAGCTCTTCCAATACACCTCTCTGTTGTAGTACCCAATCAGCGGCATTCATTTTAAAGAAGGCCATCATTAAGGCAAACTCAATGATAAGAATCCAGTTGGCATCCTGCTTTGGCCATCCGAAAAGTTCTTTCATGGTTAATCTCTTCACACCATAAAAGTTTCTTCTGATGAAAAACACGACTACCCCAATTACAACAAGAAGTGCCAGAATTTCTAATGTCGCCGTAAAGAAACTATAGAATCCATTCCCGAAAACTGAAGCCAGGAAACGGTGCGTTCCAAACAGTCCATCAACAATAATCTCAATAAGTTCTATATTGATAATAACAAAACCAACATACACGAAAAGGTGTAAAATACCCGCTACAGGGCGTTTTACCATCTTACTCTGTCCCATAGCTACTCTAGCCATGGTACTCCAGCGTTCAGATTTTCTGTCGTTTCTATTGATTTCGTGACCAAGTCTGATATTTCTATAGATCTTCAGCAGGCTTTTGGCAAACAATCCAAATCCGGCCACTAATAAAATCAGGAAAATAATGTTATCGATGTACTGCATAAGGCGTATTAGTCTTTATTGTTTTTACCGAAAACTGAGAAATTGATATATCTCTTAGGATTCGCTTTCATATCTTCAATCAAAGAATTCAAATTAGAAGATGCTGAATTCAGATTATTGTATAGCTGTTCATCCTTCATCAGCTTACCTAAGCTACCCTCTCCTTTATCTATTCCGCCAATCACCTGATTCAGTTTTCCTACAGTAGCATCCAGGTTGGCAATCGTTGTGTTCAATTGCTTCGTGTCAATGCTTTGTGCAAGATTTCCGTATTTATCCAGAGTAACCTTTCCACTTTGCATAGTAAGGCTGGCATCATCCAATACTTTCTGTAATTTTGGATCGTTATGACCTACAAGATTATTTACATTTCCTGCAGTTGTTTGTAATGCTCCTACTGTTTTGTTAAGGTTGGATAATAGAGCTTTTACTTCAGCTCTGTTTTGTGCATCAACAAGCAGATTGGCATTCGCCATTAGAGAATCTACTCTGTGGAGAACCACCTGCAATTGATCTTTCACCGGACCTACCTGAGAAGAAAGACTTCCCAGCGTTCCCAGCTTGAAAGCTCCTTTCAGAGTATCTCCATCTTTTGCTGTAACTCCGCCATACATTAGGTTTACTCTCATTTCTTTACCGGACATTAATCCCGGTTCAAAAATTTCCAGGGTTGAGTTTTTTGAAAATTCAAATTTATTATCAACCGTAATCTTTACAACAAAACTGATCTTACCGTCTTTCGCTGTCTGAGGTATAATCTTATCAACCTGTCCTACTTTAAGACCGTTAATAGACACTGCCGAAGACTGTGCAAGACCTTCTACATTGTCATATTTTGCATAAAATATATTGTCGGTAGTAAAAAGGCTTTTCCCTTTCATAAATTGAAACAACACCACAAAGCCTACGATAGCTAGAAGTGCAATCACACCAGCTTTTAATTCTTTACTGAACTTCACTTGCTAATTTTTTTCTAATAAGCAAATATAGTACATTTTAAATAAATCTTTTCCTTTATTATTCTGCGTTAAATACAAAAAAAAGCGACAAAAAAATTGTCGCTTTTATATTGATAGATGTGAATCTCTTATTGTTGCTGATTTCCCAGCTTACCCCAGATCTCAATTCTGTAGTCCTGGATATCTGCGTTATCCTGAAGACTCTTCAACCAAGCCTGTCCGAACATTCCTGCATTTCTCTGAGAAATAGACTCAGTGAACTGCTTAACATCACCAGGTTGTTTGTTTACTGTTTCTGATTTTTTAATCAGTACATAAACTCCTGTTCCTCCTTCAACTGGTTTAGAAAGCTTACCTTTTGCAACACCAAATGCAGCACCGGCAACTTTAGGTTCCATAGCTCCAGCTACTGAAGGATTCAGCATATTTACCTGAGCCGATTGTTTTGTTGCAGCAAACATAGTAGCAATCTGATCTAAACCTGACGCTTTTGCTGCTGCAATTTTATCAGAAATTTGTTTTGCAGCCAGTTTATTTTTAACAATTACTTCAATCTGGTCTCTTACAGATTCAGGATCGGCAAGACCCGCTTCCTGTTTTCCGTTCAGGAATACTACGATTTTGTCTCCTGTTCCGTCTACATTGAACAATTCTGTATCTCCTTTAGATCTTTTCTTATCAAAAGCCCAAGTAAGAATATCACCGTCTTTTTCAGTACCTAAGCCCTGAAGCTGTCCTTCGAATCTCTTCGCAGCCTTAGGATTAGTAAACTGGAAGTTTCCTTTCTTAGCAATGTTCACAAAATCATTGAAAGATTTCCCTTGTACCTGCTGAATGAATTTTCTAGAGTTTTTATCTGTTTCAGCTTCTGTAGCATCTGAAGGTTTGATCTCTTTTACAAGATTTGCCACCTTATATCCCATTGATCCGGACTTTTTATCTTCAATATTGATGATATGGTACCCAAACTGAGTTTCCACAACACCTGTTGCTCCTTTAGGATTGTTTGCAAGATATGTAAGGAATTCTGGAACAAAAGGCGTTTCCGGAGTTGTCCAACCAAGGCTACCTCCCTGTGCAGCAGAGCTTGGATCATTAGAAAGCTTAAGGAACTCTGTAAATTTAGCTGGTGTTGCTTTTACGATCGCTCCAATAGAGTCTGCCAATTTTTTAGCCTGCTCTTTAGATCTTGTTACTCCTTCTCCTGCAGGGCTTCCTTTGAAAGCGATCAGAATATGTCTTGACAATGTAGAATCTGAGGTTTTCTTCCCTACAAGTTTAGAAACTACATAGAAATTTTGTTCTTTATATGGTCCGAAAGTCTGTCCTACCGCAGCTGTTGTAATCTGACCTTGTATCGTAGCAGGCAATTGTGTAGGTTTTACATACTGAGGATTGAAAGGTGAATCTGAGTTTGCCATTACAAACATAGAGTCATTCTTTGTATTCTGGAAGTTTTCTGTACCTCCACTAGCATCTGTACCTCCTGAGTATAGTTTTGTAATTTCCTTTAAAGCGGCTGCATCATCTGCTGCACTTGGTTTAGAAGGGAAAAACACAACACCTAAGTTTCTGCTAGGCTCAGCTTTGAACAATACCGGGTGCTGCTTGATGTAGTTAGCAAGATCTTCAGTAGTAACATTGATCTTTGTTTTCTGAAGGTAAGCTGCATAGTCTACCTTTACAAAGTCGATGTCAGCAAGCTGATCTCTTTCTTTCATCAATTCTTCAGCTTCTTTCTTACCGGTAGTAATACCCGCTGAAACATTGGTAAACACCTGTCTTGCCATCAGTCTGTACTCAATTGATTTTCTGGTTTTCAACCATTGAGCATATCCCTGAGGGTCAGTATTCTGTATTGTTTCAACTTGTTTTTGAAGGTCTTTAGTTTTAAAGTTCCCTTTCTCATCAAAGAACTGTTGATTTTGAGCGAACATTTGATCATACTGGATTTGATTCCAGAAATAATCATCAGTCATTTCAAAGCCCAATTTCTCAAACTGCTGCTTGATAAGTTTAGATTGAACAAGTAACTGCCAAGCCTGTTCTTCAAGACCGTTCTTTGGACGACCCTGTTGTTCAGCCTGTTGCTGCAACACGAAAAGCTGATCATTGAACTCTTCGCGGGTGATTTTCTCACCATTTACTTTTCCTAAAATGTCAGGATTCTTACCAAAAACCTTATCGATACTGTCTGGGTTCACCAAGAACGCCAAAAGCGCTAAGGCTATTACTCCCATTAAAAGCCAAGGCTTACTCCTAATCTGTCCTAAAATTGCCATTTTATAAATTATAGTTTTTTATCAGTTTGCGAAAATACACATTTTTAAGAAATTAGAGAAGCAGAAGTTCTTTATTTTAATTTTAAATCCAAAAGATTATCTAAAAAAGGAAATTTTGACCATATTTTTTAGCAAAAAACAAATGGCATAAGTATTGTGCATTCTAGTACATTATAATATACCACACGTTTTCAGCGCATATTATAAAAAATCCATTTAACGATTAAAAACGAAAATGACAATTTGTCATTCGATCCATTATGACAGAATTTGAAGATATAAGTTTAGAAGAAATGATCAGCGACGGTTTCGATATTGTCACTGAAGAAATCAATCTTTCCGACTTTGGGGAGACTGAAAAGAATTCCGAACAGAAAATATTCCCGATACTTCCTGTAAGAAATATGGTAATGTTTCCTAATGTGGTAATTCCTATTACTGCTGGGAGAAAAACATCGATACAACTTCTTGAGGAGGCACAGAAAAACGGAGATTTCATTGGAATTGTAAGCCAGAGGAATTCAGATCTGGAACAGCCCACAGAAAAGGATATTTATACCACCGGTACATTAGCGAAGATTATTAAAATTATAAAACTTCCTGAAGGCAACATTACGGCAATTACGAAAGGGTTCCACAGATTTAAAATCAAGAAAATCATTGATAATCAACCTTATTTTAAAGCTGAAATAACAAAATTAAAGGACAACAAGCCTAAAAATCAGGAGGAATATGAAGCCTTATTAGAAAACGTTAAAGAACTGGCTTTAAAGATTATTGAGCTGGATCCGAATATTCCCAATGCCGCTAATTTTGCAATCAAAAACATCAATAATAATGATGACCTGCTGAATTTCATCTGCACCAACGCAAGTTTCCCATCCCTGGAAAAGCAAAAGCTACTTGAGGAGAAAAGCCTGATGGAAAGAGCTAACAAGTGCTATGAAATGATGCACGAGGATTTCAGAAAACTGGAATTGAGAAATCAGATCCATCAGAAAACTTCAAAAGATCTTGACAAGCAACAAAGAGAATATTTCCTGAACCAACAGATCAGAACGATACAGGAAGAGCTTGGGGGCGGACCTGAAAGTGACATAGCAGATCTTATTGCTAAGGCAAGAACAAAAAAGTGGAACCAGGAAGTGGAAGATCATTTCCAGAAAGAAATAGGCAGATTACAACGTCAGAACCCTAATTCTCCGGACTATAATGTACAGAGAAATTATCTTGATTTCTTTACAGATCTTCCGTGGGAAACTTATACCAAAGATGTTTTTGATATTGCTAAGGCCGAAAAAGTACTTGATAAAGCACATTTTGGGCTTGAAGATATTAAGAAAAGAATTCTGGAGCATATGGCTGTTTTAAAGCTGAAAAACAACATGAAGTCTCCTATCCTATTATTGGTAGGTCCTCCGGGAGTAGGTAAAACATCTTTAGGTAAATCGATTGCTGATGCTTTAGGAAGAAAATATGTAAGGTTATCTTTGGGTGGTCTTCATGATGAAAGTGAAATACGTGGACACAGAAAGACCTATATTGGAGCCATGGCTGGGAGAATTCTTCAGTCTATCAAAAAGTCCGGAACCTCTAATCCAGTGATTGTTCTGGATGAGATTGATAAAATCGCACAGGGACTTCACGGGGACCCAAGCTCCGCATTACTAGAAGTCCTTGATCCTGAACAGAATAAATCTTTCTATGACAACTTCCTTGAAATGGGGTATGACCTGTCTAAAGTAATGTTTATCGCAACAGCAAACTCACTTTCAACGATTCAGACACCGCTTTTGGACAGAACAGAAATCATTCAGATTGCAGGATATACACTGGAAGAAAAGATTGAGATCGCTAAAAGACACCTAATTAAGAAACAGCAGGAAGAAAACGGTCTGGATACCAAATCATTCAAACTTGGAAATCCGGAACTGAAACATATTATTGAGGCACATACTTCTGAAAGCGGTGTAAGAACTTTAGAAAAAAGAATTGCTTCTGTTGCCAGATGGGTAGCATTGCAGACCGCTCTGGTAAAAGAGTATGATCCAAAGATTTCACTGGAAAAAGTAGATGAGATTTTAGGTGTACCGAGACCGAAAAGCTTATCTGAAATCACCGGGGTTCCTGGTGTAGTAACAGGATTGGCCTGGACGAGTGTAGGAGGTGACATTTTATATATTGAAAGTATTCTGAGCAACGGAAAGGGAGCTTTAACAATGACCGGAAATCTGGGAACTGTAATGAAAGAATCTGCAACGATTGCTTTGGAATATATTAAGGCTAAACACGATGAATTGGGAATTGCCCAGGAAGATCTGGATAAGAAAAACATCCACGTTCACGTTCCTGAAGGAGCTACTCCTAAGGATGGCCCTTCCGCCGGTATTGCGATGCTGACATCAATGGTTTCTTCTTTTAAAAACAAAAAGATAAAACCTCACTTGGCTATGACGGGAGAAATTACTTTACGAGGAAAAGTACTTCCTGTAGGCGGAATTAAGGAAAAGCTTCTTGCTGCAACCAGAGCTGGGGTAAAAGATGTTATTCTTTGCGAAGCGAACAGAAAAGATGTAGAGGAAATCAAGAAAGATTATTTAAAGAATCTGACAGTACACTATGTCAACAGAATGGAAGAAGTTATTGACATCGCCATTGAAGATTAAACAGTAATTTATTAATATATCAACTTCTCAATAGGAACACGTTCTGGTAACCAGAGCGTGTTCCTGCTTTTACAGACAGCTTTTGGGAATGAAATTTGATACGCAGAAAGAAAAATCCACACTGTTTGAATAAAAAGTTCTTTAGTTCGGTGGGTTTTTCTTATTTTTATTCCACACTGCAGATTTTAGATTATGAACTTTCTTAGACTTCCTTTCCTTGTCAAGCTTACCCTTGTTGTGATTTCCATCATTGGCCTTGGTTACCTTTTAGCATTGGGACAAACTATTTTAGCTCCTTTTTTTCTGGCATTCCTGATGGCTATGCTATTTTTACCGGCAGCTACTTTCATGGAAAGAAAACTAAGGCTTCCAAGATCTATATCAACCATGACATCAGTTTTCATTATGCTGATGATTTTGGCTGGAATCATCTATTTCTTCACCAATCAATTGTCTGATTTCAGCAAGGATCTTCCGCATCTAAGAGAACAATTTACCACCGTTTTTAATAATTTACAGCATTGGATCTCAAAAACATTCAACGTAAAAGTGGATGAACAGGTAGATTATTTCAATCAGGGACTGAATAAGCTTTTATCTTCTTCGGGAGCGATCCTAGGTTTTACTTTTGGAATCTTTTCAACGGGATTTGGATTTATTATATTCTTTACCCTGTTTTTTATCTTTATTTTAAATTACAGAAGGCTTTTAAATAATTTTATTGTTACCGTTTTCAGTGAAAGACATAAAGCAAGTGTTCAGGAAGCGGTAAATGAGATCCGGGTAATGACCAAAAAGTATATTTTCGGGCTTTTTCTTCAGGTTATCATTGTATCTGTCCTTACCTCTATTGTTCTTACCGTTTTAGGAGTAAAATATGCAATCCTTTTAGCTGTTCTGACCGGTTTGTTAAATGTTATCCCTTATTTGGGAATTTTCATTTCCCTTTTAATTTCCTGCTTTATAGCATTTGCCACTTCTACTCCGTCTACCTGCATTTACGTAGCCATGGGATATATTGCAGTGCATGCAGTGGACGGAAATATTGTTTTACCGTTTGTAGTAGGTTCAAAAGTAAAGATCAATGCTTTATTTTCTTTTATAGGGATTCTTTTAGGGGAACATCTTTGGGGAATTGCCGGAATGTTTCTGTGTATCCCGGCTATTGCAATTATTAAAATCATCTGCGAAAGAGTGGATGACCTAAAACCATGGGGAAGGTTACTCGGAGAGGAGGAAAAACCGAACAAAAAGAAGAAAAGCTACAAGATTTCAAAGAATATTACTTTGAAGGAGATGGATTAGATATTGGTGATAAGTAATGAGTAATAGAAAATCAAATACTTAATAAAACTAAGGCTGCTTTAAAAAGCAGCCTTGTTTATTTTTGTTTCCTTTACATAATAAGAGCGCAAAGTGGCCTCATTCCACTTGGACAGGATTCTTCACATGGAATATAAGACTGATTATCCGGACAGTATCCTAAACTAGGATTAACCGGACCTCCTCCGGAGCCTCCTCCTAAACACGGATCACCAGGAGGAATTTTACATGGACAACCTATTGGTCCTATATCACATTTTTCAATACCAATCCCGCCCTGAACTTCTTTTAAATCTGTGCGGTTTAATTTTTTAAGATTTTTCAACATAATAATTATGAGTTTGGATTATACTCAAATATAAATAATAAAATGATGCAAAATCCCACATTAACCTACCATTAACACAAACAATATTATTTTTAATTCTCAAAATCATAATAGAATTATATTTTTATTCTACATTTGATATAAAATATTTATTATGAAAATCATTAAACTCATCATCTGTATTTTATTTGGGATCATGTTTATCAATGCAGGATTAGACAAGTTCTTTCATTACAACCCAGTTCCTCAACTCACTGAAACACAAATGAAGCTGTATGCAGCATTCGGAGAAATTGGCTGGCTATTACCTTTGGTAGGAGTTGTAGAAATAATAGGGGGACTATTATTTATTTTTCCAAAAACAAGAGCTCTGGGTGCCATCATTATTCTGCCTGTACTGACGGGGATTTTGATTCATAATGTATACAGAGATCCTTCGACTACAGGCATTTGCATTTCCGGAATACTATTCCTGATTAATATCTGGATATTGATTGACAACAGAGAGAAATATAAAAACCTTGTCGGATAGTAAATGAAAACCCACGGATAACAGCGGTTGATATTAGCCATTGCCTTTTATCCGTCACTTTATATAAAAGCACTGAATCCCGTAATCGATCGTCCCACGATGAGCGAGTTGATTTCCTTTGTCCCTTCATAAGAGTAAATAGCTTCGGCATCTGCTACAAAACGGGCAACGTCATATTCCAGGAGAATACCGTTTCCACCCATCACTTCTCTTGCTCTGGAAACAATATCCCGCGTTCTTAAGGTACAGAAAACTTTAGCTAATGAAGCATGTTCATCTTTTAAAATTCCTTCATCCTGCATCTCAGACAGCCTGAAGACCATGGTCTGCATGGCGGTAAGATTGGATAACATTTCCACCAGATGCCCCTGAATCATCTGAAATGAAGCGATAGGTTTCCCAAACTGCTCTCTTGTCCGGGTATATGCTAAGGCACTTTCATAAGCTCCTCTTGCACATCCGGTTGCCATCCAGGCTACTCCGGCCCTTGTCATCCGAAGTACTTTTCCGGTATCTTTGAAAGAATTGGCGTTCTGTAAACGGTTTTCCTCAGTAACAATACAGTCTTTCAGGGTAATCAAACCATTCTGAACAATACGTAATGCCATCTTTCCCTTGATTTTCTCTACAGAATATCCCGGATTATCTTTCTCTACAATAAATCCTTTTACTTCTCCACTATCCAAATCTCTTGCCCAAATAATGATAAGATCTGCAAACGTTGCATTTCCGATCCATTTTTTCTGACCATTTAAAACCCAACCTTCATCTGTTTTCTTACAAGTTACGGTAAGGCCGCCTGCAGCTCCGGAGCCCACTTCAGGTTCGGTCAGTCCAAAGGCACCAATTTTTTCAAACTTCTGCATCTGCGGAAGCCATTTTTGTTTTTGTTCTTCTGATCCACATATATAGATAGAACCCATTGCCAACCCTGATTGCACCCCAAAAAATGTTGCAATAGAAGCATCAATCCTTGCCATTTCCATGGCAATAACCCCTTCCATCAGAAAAGGCATTCCCGGACAGCCATATCCTTCATAGGTCACTCCGCATATATCCAGCTTTTGAAATTTCGGAATCAGTTCGAAAGGAAACTCATCCCTAAGCCAGTAGTGATTGACCAAAGGCTTAACTTCTTTTTCCATAAAAGCTCTTACTTTCAGCTGAATTTCCCTCTGTTCAGGAGTTAAAGTATGGTAGATATCGTAAAAATCTCCATCAATGGGAGGAAGTTCTTTCTTTTTCTTATCCGGATCAAGCATTTTCATGAGCCCGGAAAGCTGTTTATCATCCAGTTTCGAAAAATTGTGCATCAACTTCGGTAGATCTACTTTTTGGGAAATAGCACTTAGCTGATCAAAATCTATAGACGTGAATAGTCCTATTGCATTCCTGATTTTAGAAAAGGTATTTGACATAATGATATATTGTGATTTTGGTTTGTAAAAAGATAAGCAAAAATTACTCCGAAAGCAAACCCCACCCTTTCATGTTATTTTACAAAGTACTAATATTCAGTAATTTAAAACAGAATATTCTCTTTACAAGTTTTTTACTTTCGATTTTCAAGCATTACAAAGGATCCTTGCAGAACTTTGACTCAAGCAAAACCTCAAAAATATTACGCTATGAAAACGACTTACATTAGATTATCATTATCAGCTGTTCTTTTACTGGGAATCTATTCATGTAAAAAAGGAGAAGCAACCAGCAGCAGTGAACTTAAAAGCTATGAAGCAACAACAGATTCTGCGGCTGTTTCGGAAGACAGTGTTTCGTCTGTTGCGAGTATGGAAGTAAAGGACAAAAAATTCATCAAAACAGCAGATGTCAATATGGAAGTAAAAGATGTGTATAATGCTACTATCGCTATTGAAAAGTCTGTCCAGGACCTTGGAGGTTTTGTTACAAAAAGCAATCTTCAGAGCAATGTGGTTTCTGAAGATACTTATAATACGTCTGATACTGAAGCTATGCTGATCAAAAAATATAAGACCGAAAATACGATGCAGGTAAGAGTACCCACTGAAAAACTGGGAGAGCTTTTAACATTCATTAATACGAATAAGCTTTTTCTTAACTCAAGAACTATCAATGCGGAAGACGTAACAGCTAACATCAAATATTCTGAGCTGGAGACAAAAAGAAACCAGAAAACTTCTGAAAATATTGAAAAAATAAAGACTAATAAGGATAAAGTTACTCTTGATGATGAAAATATGTCTGAAGGAAACCTTCAGAAGCTAACCAATATGAACATTGCCGATAATCTGAAATACAGCACCGTTGATATTTTCATCAAAGAACCCAAATTACGCATCGCAGAAATCGCAGTTACCAATATAAACAGCATTGATAATAAGTATAGATATAACTTTATATATGATGCAAAAGATGGATTTGTCTATGGATTTTATTTGATTCAGAGAATTATTGTAGGGCTTATCAACATCTGGCCGATTGTATTGATTGCAGGTGGAGTAATCTATTTTCTAAGAAAAAGAAAAATGGCAAAGCCTGTGCTTCCTAAAAACCAGGAATAAAAATTCCTAACCAAATGGTTATCATCATAATTTTAGATTTTACAGCCTCCTGTTTTCAGGAGGTTTTTATTTTTTTGAAAAAAAAACTGTAACGATTGTAACGGTACCCTTACCTACTGTTTAAAAGAACAGAAAATCAAAAAAATCAATACTATGAAAAATGTAATAAAACTTGGATTCACTGCACTATTATCAATGCATTTCATGACTGCTACGGCACAGAACAAAAACAAAAACACAGACAATGACAACAGCCTGCTATGGGAGGTATCTGGAAACGGACTCTCTAAGCCATCTTATATTACCGGAACATTTCATATCTTATGCAACAAGGATTTTGATATAAAGCCTAAGATTTGGAACGCTCTCAATGCATCAGAGAATTTTGTTATGGAAATCAACTATACAGATCAGAATGAAATGATGGCCATGCAAAAAATGATGGCTGCTGATAAAAAAATTTCTGAACAGTTAACTCCTGCAGAAGCCACAGAATTAAACAAAACACTTGCTGACTATGGTACGAATCTAAAAAATGTAGACGGTCAAAGCACACAAGCTTTATATGCTCTTGTTGCTACCAAAGCCATCCCTTGCCCTGCAAATGAAGTGAAAATGTATGAAATTGAACTTCTTAAAACCGCTCTAAAAAACAAGAAAAGTGTAAACGGCCTGGAAAAAGTGGATGATCAGATCTACGCAATTGGCAAAGCATATAATCTGAAAGAAGTAATCAGCCAGCTTAAATTAGGTAATGAATATGCTATTGCAGCACAAAAAATGACTGAGGCCTTTAAAAATGAAAATCTGAAAAATCTGGATATACTCATTAAAGATCCAAAGTTCATGAACAAGAGCCAGGAGAAATTGGTTTTGACTGACAGAAATAAAAAATGGGCAGAAAAAATGCCGGAAATGATGAAAAATCAAAGTTCTTTCTTTGCTGTTGGAAGTGGCCATCTTTGGGGAGAAAATGGATTAATTAATCTCCTGAAGGCAAAAGGATACACTGTAAAACCCGTATCAAACTTATAACAATAACCCAACCATGAAACTATTGTGAGTACTCCAACTGAAGCAGCCTTTTTAAAGCTTGTTAATCAGCACAAAGGCATTTTATACAAAGCTTCCCGGATCTATGCCGATTCTATAGAAGACCGGGAAGACCTCCAACAGGAAATCCTTATCCAGCTGTGGAAATCTTATCAGAACTTCAAGGGAAACAGCGAGTTTTCTACATGGATGTATCGTGTTGCTATCAATACAGCAATCACTTATTTAAAAAAGGAAAAGCAACGATCTAAAAATCATACAGACACACCGCACCATTTTGAAGTACATCAAGAAGACTACAATCCTAACAAAGACCAACAACTTGAAATTTTTTACACTGCCGTTCAGGAATTAAATGCTCTTGAAAAAGCTGTTATATTTTATTTCATGGAAGGAATGTCACATAAGGAAATCGGAAACAATCTAGGGCTTAGTGAAGGAAATGCCCGTGTAAAACTCAACAGAACTAAAGAAAAAATACAGCAAATCATAAAAAAATCAGGTTATGAATTTTGATCAATTAAAAGAACAGTGGAATAATGAAGACAGTAATGTCCATATTCCTGACAGCATAAAACAATTAAAAGAAAGCAAGCATCCTATCGAAAAAATTCAGAAAAGTATGAAAAAAGAATTCCCAATGCAGGTCATTGCTATTATTCTTATAGCATTCTTTCCTCAAATACTGAAATTTCCCATTTCACAATATGTTATTTATTATACCTCTTATGCCATGCTTGTCGTTATATCTTCTTATTATTTATTTGGTTTTTACAAATTTTACAAGCAGACTGAACTTTATACTGGCAATACTAAAAACAGCCTCTGGAAAATATACCACGAATTAAAACTTAATATGGAAAGATATCAGTCTTTCGGCTTCCTGCTCCTCCCCCACTTCATGATCACATTAGGACTCGAATTCTATAAGGTATTAGCGAAAAAAGGGATGACCTTTGAAAGTGTAACCAACTCTTATCAGCAGACTCTTATTATTTCTGTTCTTATTGGAACCATCGCAATTATAGTTAATATTGTTTTATGGACAAAGTATATTTACGGACGCCATGCTAAGCAATTGGAAAATATTCTGAATGAAATAGATGAATAATATTCAAAAAAGTATCTTTAACCTTATAAAAAGTAAACCTCAGATCATTTCTGGGGTTTTGTTTTTTAAAAAAACGTTATTTATCATCTTCAAATTTATTTGAGGTTTTATTTTTCCTTAAATTTGCAGATCAGAAATAAATCGTTATGGATTTCTAAAGTTTTTTGATCCGAAACATTATTCTGTGAACTATAAATTCTCGACAACATGCTATCAAAAATAAATCCTCTACAAACCAACAGCTGGAAAGCCCTTGATGAACATTTCGCATCGAATGATCTTGAACTAAGAAGTCTTTTCCAGTACAATCCGAACCGTTTTGAAGAGTTTTCTCTGAAAAAGGACAATTACCTTTTTGATTATTCTAAAAACCTGATCGATGCAAAGACAAAAACTCTTTTATTACAGCTGGCAGAAGAATGTCAGTTAAAAGACGCTATTACCAAAATGTTTTCAGGAGATAAGATCAATGAGACAGAGGGAAGAGCAGTATTACATACGGCTTTGAGAGATTTCTCTGACCGTGAAATCCTTGTTGATGGCGAAAATATTAAGCCGCAGATTAAAAGAGTACTGAATCATATGAAAGCTTTTTCTGAAAAAATCATTTCAGGAGAACATAAAGGTTTCAGTGGAAAAGAAATTACAGATGTTGTAAACATAGGAATCGGAGGTTCAGATTTAGGACCAGTAATGGTTTGTTCGGCTTTAAAGCATTTTAAAACAAGACTCAATGTTCACTTTGTTTCCAATGTGGACGGAAATCATATTGCAGAGGTTGTTAAAGATCTAAACCCGGAAACTACTTTATTCATCATTGCTTCCAAGACATTTACGACGCAGGAAACAATGACCAATGCAAACTCAGCAAAAGACTGGTTCCTTAAAGCTGGAAAACACGAAGATGTTGCAAAACATTTTGTTGCTTTATCCACTAATGTTGAAGCTGTTAAGCAATTTGGAATTGCAGAAGAAAACATCTTTGAATTCTGGGATTGGGTAGGCGGAAGATACTCTCTATGGAGTGCTATCGGATTAAGTATTGTTTTGGCCGTAGGATATGAAAACTTTGAGCAGCTTCTAAAAGGAGCCTTTGACACAGACCAACGATTCCAGACGGAGGACTTCTCTGAAAACATCCCTGTATTAATGGGACTTCTGGGAATATGGTACCGTAATTTCTATGCAGCAACAAGCTATGCAATTCTTCCATACTCACAATATCTGGACAGATTTGCAGCATATCTTCAACAGGGAGATATGGAAAGCAACGGGAAATGTGTAGACAGAAACGGAGAATTTGTAGAATATGAAACAGGACCCATCATTTGGGGAGAACCAGGAACTAATGGTCAACACGCATTTTACCAATTGATTCACCAAGGTACAGAATTGATTCCTGCAGACTTTATTGCTTATGCTAAAAGCTGTAATGAAGTCTCTGACCACCAGGATAAATTATTAGCCAACTTCTTTGCCCAGACTGAAGCACTTGCTTTCGGGAAAACAGAAGAAGAAGTTGAAGAAGAACTTAAAAATGCCGGAAAATCTGACGAAGAAATAGACCAATTATTAAATTACAAGGTCTTCCACGGAAACACTCCTACTAACTCAATACTATTCAAAGAATTAACCCCTTTTTCATTAGGTCAGTTAATTGCAATGTATGAGCATAAAATCTTTGTTCAGGGGGTAATCTGGAACATTTTCAGCTTCGATCAGTTTGGAGTAGAATTAGGTAAAGTTCTCGCTAACAAAATCTTACCAGAGCTTGAAAGCAACGAAACTGTAACTTCGCATGACAGTTCCACCAACGGATTAATTAATTATTATAAAGGAAATAAATAGCAGATGTCTGCATTACGATCATATTATTATAAACTGCCTCCCGGCTTCAGGCTCTTAGGAAGAAAACTATATTATTTTCCGATAGATTTCTATGAAGGCATTACCGGAAAAAGGGCTAAAAACGAGCCTAAAAAGGGAGATATCTATGTAGGAAGCAGCGATTTTATTCCTCACGGGATCCGTCAGATGAATGCGCTGAAAAAACATATTGCACTTAAAAATACAGACCATGTGCTGGATATAGGATGTGGAATCGGCAGAACAGCTGTTGCCCTATCCGGATTCATAGACAAGGGAGCTTATGATGGTTTCGATGCCGTAGAAAAAGGAATTAAGTGGTGTGATAAACACATTCACAGAAAATATCCGAACTTCAACTTTAAGTTTACACCGATTTATAATGATCTGTATAATACTTTCAGTCAGAAAGCGGAGAACTTCACCTTCCCTTACGATAAAGCTCAGTTTGATAAAGCATTTTTGTTTTCTGTTTTCACCCACATGCAGATCCCTGAGATCAAACAATATCTGAATGAAATCAGCAGGGTTCTGAAAAGTGGCGGACAATGTCTTGCAACATTCTTTCTGTATGATGATTCTAAAGCGGAAAGTGGAAGCATGCATTTCCCACATCAGTATGAAGGATACCGGCTGATGGATGATAAAGTAACGGCTGCCAATATTGCCGTAAGTATTCCATTACTGAATCAAATGGCTCATGAAGCAGGTCTGAAAGTAAAAACCATACAGGGAGGATTCTGGAGAAATGATGTAGAAAAGGAAGGTGCTGATGAATTTCAGGATATTGTAGTATTCGAAAAAATCTAAATCTAAATAAAAGTAAAAAAGTAAAAATGGCAGAAATTCTTGACGGACTTAAAGTATCCAAGGAAATCAAAGCAGAGATCAAAGTTGAAGTGGAAAAAATCCTTGCAAGCAAAAGGAGAGCACCTCATTTGGTAGCAATTCTTGTGGGAAACAACGGAGCAAGCAAGGCTTATGTAAATGCTAAAGTAAAAGACTGTGAAGAAGTAGGGTTCCAATCCAGCTTAATCAAATTCCCAAGCACTGTTTCGGAATCTGAATTATTGGAAACTATTGACGAACTGAATAAATCTAAAGCAGTAGACGGGTTTATCGTTCAGCTACCTTTACCTGATCAGGTTGATCAGGAGAAAATTATCAACGCTATTGATCCAAGAAAAGATGTGGATGGGTTTCACCCTGAAAACTTCGGGAAAATGGCTCTTGAAATGGACACCTTCTTACCGGCAACACCTTTCGGGATCTTAACATTACTGGAAAGATACAATATCGAAACTAAAGGAAAAGACTGTGTTATCATTGGAAGAAGTAAAATTGTAGGAAGACCGATGAGCATCTTAATGGGAAGAAAAGATTTCCCTGGAAACTCAACTGTTACTCTTACACACTCATACACAAAAGATATTGAAGAATATACTAAAAAGGCAGACATCGTTATTACAGCCTTAGGAGATCCTCACTTCTTAAAAGGAGAAATGATTAAGGAGGGTGCGGTAATCGTTGACGTGGGTATCACGAGAGTAGACGATGATTCTCCAAAAGGATACTACCTTGCCGGTGATGTGGATTTTGACAGCTGTGCAGCAAAAGCAAGCTGGATTACTCCGGTACCTGGAGGAGTAGGCCCAATGACAAGAGCGATGTTGATGAAAAACACCATCATTGCCTATAAAACTTCGGTCTATAACGACTAATTTTAAAATGAATAAAGAACAAGATATTTTATTAAAAGAAGGTAAAATGCTCCCTGTAATGGAGCATTTTTACACTTTACAGGGAGAAGGAGCACACACAGGAAAAGCCGCTTATTTTATCAGGCTTGGAGGCTGCGATGTAGGATGCCACTGGTGTGATGTAAAGGAAAGCTGGGATCCCAAGCTTCATCCGTTAATGGATGCCGTAGAAATTGCCGAAACTGCAGCTAAACACTGTAAAACCATCGTTCTTACAGGAGGGGAACCTTTGACATGGAACCTGGAAATCCTGACGTCAAAATTAAAGGAACTTGGATGTACCATTCATATCGAAACCTCAGGAGCTTATCCTATGAGCGGACAACTGGACTGGATTACCCTTTCTCCAAAGAAAACAGGATTACCGAAAGAAGAAATCTATCAAAAAGCACACGAACTTAAAGTGATCGTTTTCAACTACCATGACTTTACATTTGCACAGGAGCAGGCTGCAAAAGTTTCTGAAAACTGTAAGCTCTATCTTCAGAGTGAATGGAGCAAGAGAGATGATATCTATCCAAAGATTACAGATTTTATTCTGGAACATCCGGAGTGGCAGGCATCAGTTCAGACCCATAAATATCTTAATATACCTTAAAAAATACGTACATTAGCTGACCGTACCTGTTATAATACCGATAGATGCAGAGAATTCGATACTCCAGATACCTGAAATCGATCATTATTTTGCTTGACCTTATGGTTATTGCATCTATCTTCATATTCTTTTTTATAAGCAGAAACGAAGACCTGAAATATCATAGAGAAACCTGGTATCAGAACGCTTTTTCACTGATTTTGCTGTTTCTGTTCTGGGTACTTCTCAGCGGTAGAACAAAAATATATAATATCCCGAGGAACCTTACCTATACCCTGTTTCTGGAACGGCTCCTAATCCATTTTATATCGTTTATACTTGGTGTTCTGCTTCTTGGGAAAGTCAGTAAAAATGTATTTTTCAATTCAGACATTTACTGGCTGTCATTTTATCTGTTGATATTTATCTTTCTGGCAAAATCACTCATTTATTTTGCGATTAAATACTTCCGTTCACTGGGGATCAACTATAGAAATATCATGTTCTTAGGAGATAATGATTCTACTGAGATTCTTAAAAACATATTTAAGGACCGTAAAGATTACGGATATAGAATATTTGAATATGAAAATTCAGCGAATACCACTGATAACCTGGTTGATTTCTGGAAAAAAAACGGGATTCACACACTGTTTTTTTCTACTGAAAATTCCTACAATGAAGGTACAGAAACTGAAATTTTTAAGCTAGCAGAGGAAAACAAGGTTCATATTTCCCTCATTCCGAGTATTACCCAGAATGATTTTTTTCTGTATGATCTCGCTTATATCCAGACACAGCCTGTTTTAAATCAGGCAAGATACCCGTTAGATTATTATTCCAATTTCCTGATGAAGAGAACATTTGATATATTCTTTTCCATCTTTGTATTGGCTTTCATCTGCTCATGGTTATTTCCGATCATCGCAATTTTAATCAGAGCCAGTTCCAAAGGACCTGTTTTTTTCTTTCAGAAAAGATATGGGTTCCATGAGGAGGTATTCAGCTGTATAAAATTCAGGACCATGGTGGTAAATGATGAGTCTACCACAAGCACTACCCGGGAAAATGATACAAGAATTACCAAGGTGGGTAAATTTTTAAGAAAAACCAGTCTTGACGAGCTTCCACAGTTCATGAATGTACTGAAAGGAGAAATGTCTGTAGTAGGTCCACGGCCTCATATGCTGGCTGTTGACAATTATTACAAACCCAAAATCGGAAGATACAGTTTAAGAAGCATGGTAAACCCAGGAATTACAGGTCTCGCACAGGTAAGCGGATTGCGTGGGGATTCCGGAGATGTAGAAGTAGAAATGAAAAAAAGAGTTCTTGCAGATGCATTTTATGTAAAGAACTGGAGTTTTGTTCTGGATCTGGTTATTATATTAAAAACCATTTTACTGGTTATCGGCGGGGATAAAAATGCAAAATAAAGCTATGCTAAGGTTAGGATAATTTTAACATTATCGGGGCATCAGTCTTCACTTCAACCTTAGCCTAATTCAATAAAAAAGTCTAATTTAGCAGTATGTTAAAAAAGTTTTTCACAGCAGTAGGGGAATATATTATCCTTCTAGGAAAATCCCTGCAAAAACCCCAGAAAATGAGGGTTTTTTGGAAACTGCTCATGAGGGAAATTAATGATTTGGGAGTAAATTCTTTCGGACTTGTGGTCTTCACATCAATCTTTGTGGGGGCTGTAGTAGCTATTCAGATGTTCAATAACTTTGATGCATCATCATTTCCCATTCCTCCTTCATTTGTAGGATATGCAACAAAAGCAGTCCTTGTTTTGGAATTTGCGCCTACCATCATCAGTTTAATTTTAGCAGGTAAAGTAGGATCATATATTGCCTCCAGTATTGGAACCATGAGGGTTTCTGAGCAGATTGATGCCTTAGACATCATGGGGGTTAACTCACCCAACTTTTTGATATTTCCAAAAATTATCGCCTGTATGATTTTTAATCCTCTTCTTATTGCTATCAGTATTGTATTTGGTATTGGCGGAGGTTATATTGCCGGGATTTTAACAGGAAACTGGACAGAAAACGACTATATTATCGGAATCCAGATGTATATGCCTAATCTGTTTATCTATTATGCATTTTCCAAAACCATAGTTTTTGCATTCATCATTGCAACAGTACCTTCTTATTTCGGATATTTTGTGAAAGGAGGATCTTTGGAAGTAGGTAGAGCAAGTACACAAGCTGTAGTATGGACAATGGTATTCATTATCATTTCCGAATTAATTTTAACCCAATTAATATTAAGCTGATGATTGAGGTAAAAGATCTTAAGAAAAGTTTTGGAGATGTTGAAGTACTTAAGGGAATTTCAACATCATTTGATAAAGGAAAAGTAAATCTTATCATCGGACAGAGTGGCTCGGGAAAAACCGTTTTTCTTAAAAGTTTACTGAATGTCTATATGCCATCATCCGGAGAAATTTTATTTGATGGCCGGAATGTCAATACGATGAACCGTGATGAAAAGCAACATCTTCGTTCAGAAATCGGAACGGTATTCCAGGGAAGTGCTTTATTTGACTCTTTAACGGTAGAGGAGAATATTATGTTTCCACTGGATATGTTTACCAACCTTACTTTTAGAGAAAAGAAGAAAAGAGTTTTTGAAGTAATAGGAAGAGTGCATCTTGATAAGGCAGGAAGAAAATATCCTTCTGAAATTTCCGGAGGAATGCAGAAAAGGGTTGCTATTGCAAGAGCAATTGTGAACAATCCAAAATATTTATTCTGTGATGAACCCAACTCAGGGCTTGATCCGTATACTTCAAAGGTCATCGATGATCTCCTTTACGAGATTACCAAGGAATACAACACGACAACGATCATCAATACCCACGATATGAACTCTGTAATGACGATTGGCGAGAAAATTGTATACCTGAGATTAGGAATCAAAGAATGGGAAGGAAATAAGGATATCCTGATTACAGCAGGCAATAAAAATCTGATTGACTTCGTTTACTCTTCAGAACTGTTTAAAGAGCTGAGAGAATATTTACTTGAGAATAATAAAACAATTGAGAATACAAAATTAGACGATAATGAAAAAGATACTTAGTATAGCGTTAATAGGGTTTTCAATGTGGGCTTCTGCACAGATCTCACTGGCAGGTAAGGCCAATATCATATTTCCTACAGGCTCACCTTCATGGTCCAATATCAAAGGAACAGTGAATGACGCCATTGAAGGAACAGGAAAAAACAATGTAGGTTTCAACGTGGGACTTTCATTAAAGGTGGGATTACCTACGTCATTATTCTTAATGCCTGAGGTATATTACACTCATTTTAAGAATGAATTTACGACGGAGAATACTACTTTCGATGTCAAAAGCAACCGAATTGATGTTCCGGTTCTTTTAGGATATAACGTTTTAGGAAATATGCTGGGGGTTTTTGTAGGTCCGGTTGGAAGCTTTAACCTGAGCAAAGACAATACCTATAACGATTTTAAAGAAAATGCTAAAAATAACTTTACAGTAGGCTACCAGTTCGGAGCACAGCTTGAAATTAAAAAGCTTATTGTAAATGCAAAATATGAAGGTGCTTTCAGTAAAGATGAAAGAAACTTTATCAACAAAGTTTCTGGTTCGGAGATCAGATATGATAACAGACCTAACTTGTTTATGGTTGGTTTGGGATATAAATTTTAATCAACAATCGAAAATAACAACTTTTAAATCCTCAAATTTTAGATTTGAGGATTTTTATTTTGATTTTCAAGCTCGGCCTGGCGTTTTGCAATATCAGCAGCCTGTTTTTCAAGCTCTTCTTTCTCTTTCTGTAGCTGCTTGAATTCTTTTTTCTTCTGTTCAGCCTTTATAGCGCTTCCTTTGCTCAGATATCCTACCATTCCACCAATGATAAGCCCTATCCCTACCCCAGCCATCACTCCCATAATATGAGAAATCTTGATCTGCTCTACAGCAAAATCAGTAGTAAGATAAAAAAGTAAAGCTGAAACGGCTAATAGGATAAGTCCGGTAATTGATAAACTCTTCATAATATTGTGTTTAAGTAAATATGTTATAAAAACTATACCAAATTTACTAAAAATTTAATAAGTCTTTATACAGGAATACTATTTAAATAGTCTTTCCCAATGATCAATACAGCTATAATTATTCCAAATCGGGTGAAAAGAAAAATATTATCCAATAAAAAACGGACTCATTTTAAAAATCAGTCCGTCTTTTTTTTATAATAAGCTAACAGGTTATATTTTCCCTCCTGCAGCCTTGTAGTATTCCAAAGCTTTCGGCAGATCTTTGTTGATATCTGAAATTCTGGTTTCAGGGTTAGGGTGAGTAGATAAAAACTCCGGCTGTCTTGCTCCTGAAGAAGCCGCCTCCATTCTGTTCCAGAAAGGAATCGCTGCTCTTGGATCATATCCTGCCATAGACATCAGGTAAAGTCCCATTTCATCTGCTTCTGATTCCTGCCCTCTACCATACTTTAATAATGCTACCTGTGAGCCGATTGGATATGCTTTCTGGAAAACACTTGCCCATTGAGCATTGGAAATGGCTCCTCCAAGAATAGCACCTCCATATTGAGCCATCATCGCCTGAGATATTCTTTCATTTCCATGACCTGCTAATGCATGGGAAACCTCATGTCCCATTACTACTGCAAGTCCGTTATCATCTTTGGTTACCGGTAAAATTCCTGTATAAACAGCTACTTTACCTCCCGGCATACACCATGCATTTAATTCACTACTCTGCAGAAGATTAAATTCCCAATTGTAACTGGAAAGATCTGCTGATCTTCCTATACTTTGATAATACCTTTCTGCTGCGTTTTTAATTCTGTTTCCTACATTTACCACTCTCTTTGCATCTGCTGTTCCGGTAATTACCTTACCTTTAGACAATGTCGTTTTATATTCCTGAGCAGACATTGTTAAAATTTCTGAATTATTGGCCAGCTGTAAAGATGATCTTCCTGTAATTGGATTTGTAGTACAGGCAGCGACCGACAGAGCGAATGCTCCAATTCCTAATAGATGTGTAACTTTCATAGTTTGAGTGTTAATAATTCAACCTTAACAATTTTTATTCCAAAATAGTAAAGAAGGAATATATTTGCATACATTTTGCTGTTTAAATTTAATAATTATTTCAATCATGAAAAAGTATATTTCCCTTCTGATGATCTTTGGCTTTCTGTTCAGTTTTCAGAGCTGTGCCTCACAGGGTTCATCAGATCCAGCAGTAGTGAATGCCTTAGTGGATTCCCAGGAATTTACCTTCTATGCACAGAGGGCCAATCCTACAAATTATGATGTCATCAACGTTATGAATTCTATGCCCAATTCTACGGCATCCAGAATTTTGAATCTAAACGGAGATTATACTATTGTGGTAAATAAAAATAGTGTAGATGTAGAGCTGCCATATTTTGGAAGAGTATTCAATCCGAGTTATGGAAATGCAGATAAGAACGGCTATACATTTACTTCAAAGGATTTTATCATCAATAAATCACAGAACAAAAAAGGAAACTGGACTCTAAAAATCAAACCAAAGGACGTAAATACAGTAGATGAGATCAATATTGAGATCTTTAAAAACGGCAAGGCTTTCGTTTCAATGAGAAGTAATGACCGACAACCGATCACCTACGACGGATATGTCTCTAAAAGTGAAGTAAAGCAGGAAAAAGAAAAGCTTTAAATTCTCTTTTCACCCGATAAAAATTTTTCAACAAATAATTTTGCTTCAGTACTTGGATTGGAAACCATCTCTGAAGCATTTTTTTTGTGCGTCTGATAGGCTTCCTGTACCTCATTGCTCTTTTTCATAAGAGATAAAATATACTCCTGAACCCAATATTCAAAGCGCTTTTCTGCCTGTTGGGTGCGGATTTCTTCAAAACGTCCGGCTTTCTTTTTCAAATCTATAAATTCCGAGATTTTATCATAGATATCCTGCAGTCCTTCATTGTGTAAAGCAGAACCTAATAATACCGGAATTTTCCATCCTTTTTCTTTTGGTGGAATAAAATCCAAGGCTCTTTTCAGCTCAAGTCTTGTATTTTTAGCCTTCTGAAGATTATCCTGATCTACTTTATTAATGAAAATAACATCTACCATTTCCATGATTCCTCGTTTTATTCCCTGAAGCTCATCTCCGCCACCAATAATCTTAAGAAATAAGAAAACATCGGTAATATCTGCTACCAAAACCTCTGATTGCCCTACTCCAACAGTTTCTATCAGGATATAGTCATACCCTGCTGCTTCACAGATCATCATTGTTTCAAAAGTGGTATTGGCTACCCCACCTAAAAATCCGGAACTTGGGGATGGCCGTATGAATGCGTTTTCTTCTTTTGCCAATTCTTCCATCCTGGTTTTATCCCCCAGAATGCTTCCTTTATTGATAGAAGAACTTGGATCAATAGCAAGTACAGCTACTTTTTTTCCCTGAGCAATGGCTAACCTGCCGAAACTTTCGATAAAAGTAGATTTTCCTGCACCAGGTACGCCGGTAACTCCTACTCTGACGGAGTTTCCTGTAAAAGGCATAATTCTTTTCAGAAGGTCTTCTGCCTGTACTCTATGTTCAGCTTTTTTACTTTCAACTAAAGTAATAGCCTTTGCAATCAGACGTTTGTTTCCTGACTGTATTCCCTCAATAAGTTCTTCTGTAGAAAATTTCATTGATTCAAAATTAATAATTAAAAAGTGAATGGTCAATAGTTTTGTCAAAGGCAAAATAAAAGACTGACAACAGAAGGTTTAAGATTACATTATTCGCAATATCTCGATTTTTATTTCTTCTAAATTAAAACTACAACACACTGTATCAAAGGGTTTAGGAATTTATTACATTTGTTATATATCAAAATAAGAAACATGAAAAAACTTATTGCTGCGGCATCATTCACTGCTATCCTATTAGTTTCCTGTACTCCTAAAGCTTCTACTTCTGCGGCTACTGCAGGAACCTCAACGTCTACTGCTGAAGAGATTGCTCAGGGAAAAACAATTTTTGAAAACTCCTGTGGAAAGTGCCATAAGCTACCTGATCCCACGTCACACAATTCTGTACAATGGGTAGGTATTATGAATGCAATGGCTCCGAAAGCAAAGCTGACAGATGACCAGCACAAATGGGTTTACGATTATATTGTTTCTGTGAAAAAGTAATTCACCAACAAAATAATATAGGTATGAAAAAATTAATCTTAAGCGGCATCGCAGCATCAGCATTTCTGGTATCCTGCGGACCTAAAAGTATGGCTGTAACAGGGCCAAAGTATACCTCATCCGAACAGTTGGCACAAGGAAAAACAGTTTTTGAAAATTCCTGTGCAAAATGCCATAAACTGCCGGAACCTACCAAGCATGACAACCAGGGCTGGATCAACACCTTAAGCAGAATGGCTCCGAAAGCAAAGCTAACGGATGATCAACATCAAATGGTCTATGATTATCTGATCTCTGTAAATAAAAAATAAGCTTTCCAAGGAAAGCTTATTTTTTTATTTGGTTTGGATTGCAGATTATCTTACAATTAGCTTTTCAACCTGTGATTTATCTCCCTGTTGAATATGAACCATATAAACTCCTTTGGTAAATCCTTTCGTAGAAACAGCTTTTCTGGAAACGGCTTCTCTTGAATCCGAAAATACCAGTTTTCCGGACATATCAAACATTTTAATACGTACCTCTTTTGAGGATTTATCTATATTCCCAACAAAAAACTCATCATACGTAGGATTAGGGAATACAATAAACTTAGTACCTTCAGCTTTTATATCCTGGGTCGCTAACACAGCTTTGCATTCCTCCGGTTCTGTAAAATCTTCTACCTGATCATTAGCCACCGTCTTATTTCCTGCTGAAGCGTTCACTCCCAATCCTCTTTTTGCAAAGGTTTTCCAGATCATACATTTGTCCGCACCTCCATTTCCTAAAAGATCAGCCTTAAGAATGGCATCTCTTCCGTCTATAAATGTAGGGCTGCAGGGCTGAAGTTTTAATCCATCTACTACAATTTGCAGAGCTTTTGCATTTCCGGAAGCCGTACTAGCCAGTACATCGCTATTATATCCATACTTCTCAACATACTTCCATGTAAGATCCCATAACATGGTTGCCCAAATAAAGCCTATGGAGTGAGAACCACTAACAGTATTTGTTTTTCCATAAGTATAATTGTTTACTCCAAAGTCAGGAGAATATTTAGCTGGCCTGATTCCTAATCCTGTAATGGGCTCTCCTTTAGTATAGGTTCCCATCCCTCTTGCCAATGCAGAAGTATCTCCTGGGTTCGTAGTAAGCATCAATGCAAAATAATCGGACCATCCTTCTCCCATTTGTTCTGCAGTATTCGCTACAGAAAGACAGCTGTATCCCTGACCTGTCAGTCGGTTTGAAATTCCGTGTCCATATTCGTGGGCAATAATTCCGTTATCAAAACTGGAATGTTTAAATCCGCTAAAATCAAAATTTAACGTTGCATTCACTGTAGTCCCACCATTAACCTGAGCCACCATAAATTCTCCTTCTGTCTTTCCGATATTGATGGAAGGAATGGTTACCTGAGGACCAGAAACACCTGCTCCCATACTTACAGGAGTGTCAACAGATGGTCTGTAAACAATAACACCTATAGCTCCTGCATTTTGAGCATTCAGAACTTTAAGACCATATTCACAACTGGTACTGGTTATAATGGCTATTTTATTGGTAAGACTTCCGGCTGCGGGCTCAACACATGCATCAGCAGGTACAGAAACTGCAAGATCTCCTGTTACCGGTGGTCCAAAAATAGGTCCAAATGCAGCACCTCCGGTCAAGACCTTAGTTCTGTTAACCAATGTAGCAGGAGAGTTATACTGATAACGTACAATAGGGTCCGCACTGGTCTGTGTTCTGTCATAAAGATACATCTGCATCCTTGGAGCAGCAAGATAAGTTGTCCCTGAAATAACGGTTTCATATCCAGAACTGAAATTGGCGTTATTCAAACCACTTCCATCAAAGGCCTCTGCTCTTACAGCATCATTGCCCATACCTCCATTGCCAAAGTTGTTGGTCTGATAATTTCTTGCAGATTCTGTAAATCCAAATTTATAGAATATATCATGCATTTTATTGTTTAAATAAAACAGGTTGGTAACTGCAGCATCTCTATGGGCGAAAGGATTATCATATCTTCCATCCGCAAAAGGGAAATTAAAGTTCAATGTACTTCCGCCGTCAGGAGAATATCCCGGAACATTGGCATTATCCTGGTCTGAATAGGCATGTACATTATTTCCTCTTGTAATGGTATAGCTATTAGTACCGTCAGAATGCCACCCTTCAGGAGATGCAGTTAAGTCCCATGGATTACTAACAATGGTACGTCCCCCAAAAGTAGGTGCTTCTACCGGAAGTGGAAAAATATTGTAGGAGGCATTGGTGGGAGACAGTAAATCCGCGAACTGATATTGCGTATTTTCATTCACAGACGGCTCAGCGTCTGTAGCCTGTGAGTCTCTGCTATTTTCAAAATTACAGCTTAACGTAGTATTATCTTTGCTGAGAATTTCCCCATTGCCGGCATCTGCAATAACATGCCATACTTCTGAAGAGTTTTTATCCGTAACAAATAACTCTTTTGAAAGAACATGCACTCCATTTTTCTCAAAGTAAACATCCGGCAAATAACTGATTTCAGAAATTTGACTAAAGCCCAGCTGTTGTTTCAGTAAATCCTCAGAAAATCTTTCCTGTATTTTTTTCTGATTGGCAACGACAACATTGCTGCTGAAATCATTCTTTTCAGAGATGATCTCATCTCCCTTAATAATCACTTTTCCCAGTGCATTGTACACTCTGAGACCATCATAGGTTTGTTGTACATTGATAATATTAGCTCCTAAACTTTTTGAAGGATCTTCGTTCAAAATAATCACACCTACCTTACCTGTGGAATTATTCTTCTGAGCCAGTTTTCCGCTTTTTTGATAGTAATCCTGTACAAGTTTCGTAGAATTTTGTGCATTCATTTTGCCAAAGGCAAAAAAAACAGCTACCGAAACCGGAAGTAAAAATAATTTTCTATTCATAAAATTGTTCATTTACAACAAATCTATTAATTATTTAAAACAATCAAAATATTTCAAGTGATTTATTAAACAAAAAACAAGCTTTCATAGGAGAGGTTGCTTTTGTTTTATTCATTAAAATAATTTAAACGGATTATATTAAACTGTTTTTTTTCTGGTTCTCGTTTTAGGTATTTTATTCTGAATCAGCTTTTCTCTGTCTTCCAGAATTTCAAGAGTACTTCTGCAAAAGCTGAATCTTTTCGCCTGTTTAAGTTCTTCCAGCGCCTCTTTATATTCTCCTTTTCTTTCGAACAAAAGAGATTTTCCATTCAAAATTTCAGATTTATCAATTCCCTTCATTTTTAAGGCATATTCTATAAGCTTCTCTGCTTCCTCATAGTCTTCGTTACTTAAAAGGCATTCAATATAATATTTAGGGGTATTCACATTCCCAATATTACTCTGCATGGCTTCTTCAAAGTATTTCTTACCGGTTTCATAGTCTTTCAAAACTTCTGAATAGACTCTTCCCATCAGACATAAACTGTCTGCATCTTCAGGTTCATAAGAAAGGGCATAGTTCAGGGCATCCAGACACTCGGCCATATTGTATGGAAAGTAGTCCAGAGCTTCAAAATAGTATTTATTTTTAGTTAAGGTCATTGCTGTAGTTTTTTAATTTGTGTTTAAGGCTATTCCTTTGTTTTTTATAGGATTTATCCTGATAATTACTCTTAAAATCTGTTCCGGAAAATGTACGGACCGGATTTCCGCGTTCTACCTGAAGATGCTGATTCCAGGTTTCCTTCATTCTATTTTCCAATTGATCCTTATAATTTTCCATTACTTTTTCTTTTAATCTGATAATGGATAGCTTTTTATTATTCAACTGTGACCGTGTATCTTGTACAAATACGGATTCATTGGTTGGAATGTGGGTGGCACGGACAGCTGTACTCACCTTATTAACATTCTGTCCTCCGCTCCCCTGGCTTCTGGTGGTCTGAAATCTGATATCCTTTTCATTGAAATTAACTGTTTCCAGATTTTCCAGTTCAAAGATCCCGATAAACCATTTACTCCTTTTATGCAGCTTTCTGAATGTACTTTTCCCTTCCCAACATATGCTTCCAAGCCATGTTTTCAAAAATTCTTTGATGTTCTTTCCTTTTAAAAGTACAGTTGCAGATTTTACAGTCATATTTACATCTCCGTTTTCGCGATGAATAATTTCGTAGTCTATATTATTTTCTTTTACTTCTTCTAAGAAGGTCTTTAATACTTTAGATACGACCCATTGGCATTCTAAAGGACCTCTTCCGGAAGTGATCTGTATTAATTTTTCCATTGTTATTTTGGCATTTTGCTTAATAAGGGATGTCCAACAGGATCTATTCCCTTTTGTAATAAATCTTTTGCAGCCATTACTGCCCAGCATTTATCGCTGGAATGAATATTTCTGTAGAATGAAAGCAAAAGATCTGGCTTCACTACTGTAAAACCATTGACTTCAACGGTTTTAATATCATTTCTTTCAAAAAAATCGATAGTAATCCTGTGATACTTTTCATTTTCCAATTCTACTGTTTTTTCATATCGTCTGAAGTTTTCTTCACTAGGAAGATGATCGTAGCGGGTCCAAACTTTTTGAAACCCTTCCTGCTGAAGAATGATCACTACTTCAGCAACGTTTTCTTTCTGTACAAAGACATCAATATCTTTGTGATCATGAGCATGTTTATATTCTGTATGTCCATTTTCAGACATAAAGTGCCACGCCCATCCACCGGATATGATGATTTTATTTTTTAGTTTTTCCAATATTTCAAGGCCCAAGCGGATTCTGAATTCCGGCCAGACTTCTCCATATCTTTTTATATTATGAGGTGCTCCCATTGTATTGTTATTTGTAGTTTTTCTTTGTCATTCTGACGAAGGAAGAATCTCTGTTATTCTGTAAGATTCTTCACTTCGTTTATCAACTGTTCCCAGTCTGTATCAGAATGACGGAACTTTATTACTAGCCCCGATTGCAGCAATTGTCTGAGCTCATTTTTCTTTTATAAAAGAAAAATAGCGAGTGCGGAAAGCGGGATTAAGCTCCTGAATATTTAACTGATTATCTATCCATTCTCACAATTCTCGGTTGGAATGTTCCCAGAATGTCTACCAATTCACTTTGTGCATTCATTACTTCATGAATGTTTTTATAAGCCATTGGTGCTTCTTCTGTATTTCCGCCCATCAGCGTAACATCTTTAAGTTTCAATTCTTTTTTGATATCATTCTGAGTAAAAAGACTTCTGCATTCTCCTCTTGAATGAGCTCTGCCTGCACCATGTGAAGCCGAATTCAATGAATCAGGATTTCCTTTTCCGCGGACGATAAATCCTTTAGCAGTCATGGATCCCGGTATCATTCCCAGTTCGTTTTCATTGGCCGGAGTAGCTCCTTTTCTGTGAACGATTACTTCTTTTCCGTTATGGATTTCTTTCCATGCAAAATTGTGATGGTTCTCGATTCGGGCTTTTACTCTTCCGCCTACTGCCTTTACCAACCTTCTGTGAATATCATCATGACAGGCTGAGGCATAGTCTCCCGCGAGGTTCATTGCCGTCCAGTATTCCAGACCAAGATGAGTACTCAAATCCAGCCAGGCGAATTGCTGGGCTTCTTTAGGCAATGGACATTGTTCCACGGCTACTCTTGAATAATATTGAGCGATTTCAGCTCCTAATCCTCTTGAGCCACTGTGTGAAAGAATCCCAAGGTATTTCCCTTTTGGTAAACCAATTTGTTCATCTTCCTCTGTAATTTCCACTTCTCCGAATTCTACAAAGTGATTTCCACCGCCGGAAGATCCCATCTGTTTGATGGCTTTTCCTTTCAATCTTCTTAAAACAGGGATCATATCAAATGTATCTCTCTCGAATATTTCATGACCTATATGAGACTTGTGAGTTTCATACATTCCAAATTTTGTATGTTCGGCAAGGGCTTTCTCATATTTGTCCCTTGCTCCGTTCAGATATGAAACGGGTGTATCCAAAATACTCAGACTCATTCTGCAACCGATGTCCATTCCTACTCCGTAAGGGATTACGGCATTTTCTACAGCCAACACTCCTCCGATCGGAAGACCATAGCCGCTATGAGCATCAGGCATTAATGCGCCCTGAACAGAAACCGGAAGCTTCAATGCCGTGTACAGCTGATTTTTTGCTTCTTCAGAGATATTATTCCCGAAGATCTGAAAGTCTGCACGCAGCGGATTCAGCATCCTTTTTTCTGTTTTTTTGGATGAAAGTAAAGTTTCCGCAATCTGCCCGAAAGTCAAATCTTTTTCGAACTGTTCCGGATGAATCAGAATTTCTTTTAAAAGAGATTTTACATAATGGATATTTTTAGTTGCAAAATTTCTTTTCATTACTTCCAGGGCCACGTTTACGCTTTGATTGTTTGGATAGCCCAGTTTTAATATATCTTTTCCTTTTAGTTTTAAATTTCCCATTGTTTTTGTTTTAAATAATTGTGGACACATCGTCCAGAAAGCTTTCTGCAATCTCTGTTGCAGAAATTGTACAGGTAATATATTTCCTGTTTTTAATAAGATCAGTATCTTCTGTTTTCGTATCCCATGAAAACACCCTACCATAAATTGTTTTGTTAACAATTCCAGTAATTTTATGCTGTCCCAAATAAGACTTCAGCTCTGCTATTTCCTTTTCCAGTTGAAAGTCTACAGGCTTATAGTGGGTAATCATATTGGGTCTTGTACGTAAGGTAAATCTCCAGGGTTCCTTGAATTCGTAGTAAGGCACATAAGTCTTCCGGAAAGGACAGTATTCTTCCTGCTTCAGGAAATACTCTCTTTCTCTTGAAGTGAGCCCCAACTTTGGATCAGTCCATGAATAGGAAGAGATATTCTTGAGCTTCTGTGCTCTTTCAACATATATTCTCCGTCCGGATTTTTTCTTTTTCTTCAGAAACTGGCGGCTTTCGGAATACATGTGGGTATTGATCTTCTTCAAAATTCCTTCAAAGAAATCCCCATCTTTGGATTTCTTTACATCTTCCCTAACGGCGAAGAATCTTACAAATCCTCTCTGATAAGGTTCGTCTAAAGGAATCCATGGGATATTTCTTTTGATATCACAAAGTTTATTACGACGTTGATACTTTCTTCTTATCTGCTTTTCTACATCTTTTTTTATTATTCTTTTTCTGCTTCTCAGGCTTCTCAGCCGGTAAGACAGAAGGTTATCATTTTCCATGTAAGACACAAGATATCAGATACAAAATCCAAAATATTGAACCTGCTCTTAATCTATTTTCTTAATCAACTAAAACACTAGTTGAATGAATTAATAATGATGAACAGCTATCATTTGAGGGTAAAACCTCATCCTATTCTGTTCTTAATAACACTTAAAAAGATTTCGGGGAAACTGAATGTGAGTTTTGAAATATTGCGCAATAAAAAACCCGAAATCTCTACGACTTCGGGTTTTGATATTGTATTGTACTATTATTCTAAGAATGTACCAAACCGCGAAGCCTTACCACCATAAGGGGTAATCCAACTGTAGAATTCTGATTAGTTCTGAACATTGCTTCGTTGTTTTTAATTGGTTAAACTTGGTTTTCAGATGCAAATATAGAATTATTTTTTTAATCATCAATTATTTAAATCTTATTTTTGTGAAAAATGAATTTTATGCATAGATTTTTATTGGCCTTACTTCCATTACTTTTTATAGGATGTAAGAAAGAAGAACCTGTAAAAAAAGAAGAAGTAAAAGTAGTGGAGAAAGGTTGTTTTTCTCCTCATTTCATGGAAAAAATTCTGGATTTGGAAGAGATGAAAGATCAGGTGAAGTTTCTAGAATCAGAGACTAAAGGAAAAGGTCATATCGGCTTTCTTGTAGACAGTACAAAAGTAAATAATGGCTGGGATTATTCTATTTCTGCAGGGTATAATGGACCGGATCGCTTTGAAACATATCATATTTTTCAGGCTTCAAGTACTCAATGTAACATTTTAACTATTTTAGAACCCGTATCCGGAGAATATATTTCTATTGAGCAATGGAGAAAAAGCAAAAATGAGCCTGCCGCACTGGAATCTTTGTTGAAGCAAGGTCTTTATAGCTTACCTATTGAAAGTCTTCCTCAGGTAGATGTAAAGTTTATCGAAACAGATTTTGCGGTGGAAGGTTCAGAGAAGTACAGCTGTGGAGAGCCAGCATTCCGATATTTTCCTTTAGCCCGATATAAGGATGTTGAACTGATTCTTGTTCCGATGGATTGCGGAGATTTTGATTACCGATATTATCTGCTTACTGTATTGCATAACAGCATCGTTGGCGAAGCCTATGTAGAAGGTATTTGGTTTGACCCCGGAAAAGATAATAAGAAGGAGGAGTTCAGCAGCTATGAAATCAATAAAGCAGGAGAAATCACTGTGACAACAGATCATAAGATTGATGGAAATAGTCAAAAGATAACTAAAACTCATTATCAGATTATGGACGATGGTAAAATCGTTCAGAAAAAATAAAATAAAGGCTGCTTCAAACGTTGAAGCAGCCTTTATTTTTAGATTTTAAGATCATCTAAGATTTTTCACTTGAGGTGAATAATGCTTAGAAAAATAGCATCAATAACTTTTGTCATCCGTTGGATATCCAACGTTTCCAAAGTGTCTGTAGATTTGTGATAATTTTTGTTTCTAAAGAAGGAAGTATCAGTAATCATAAGGGCAGGAAAATCGAATTTCCAATAGTTCAGGTGATCTGAGAAATCGACACCACTTACAAATTTCGGAGCTGGAAATGTTTCTGTTTTTACCTGATTTGCGTTTTTAAAATGATCTATAAAGTTTCCAACGAATGGGCCTGCTCCGCTGAACTTTTTCACCAAAGTAATAAAATCTCCTTTATCACCATAAATCCAGGAAAAAATGCCTACAGGGAAATCCTGAGATCCTTTTTCATCTTTAAAATAGCCAATCATTTCTACACTTGCCATTCCATAGACGTCAATATTGTTGTCTTTTAAATATTTTGCATGGATATGGCTTCCCATATTTTCTGTTCTGAAATAAGGCGGTTCTTCTAATGTATAAGCAACAAGATCTATCCGATAATTAAGCTTTTGCCCTTTGAGCATTCTTGCCAATTCCAAGAGAGCAGTCACTCCTGTGGCATTATCATCTGCTCCCTGCTGATCTCCGCAAACATCATAATGGGCTCCTATAATAATTCTTTTACTGTTTTCAGTTCCAAATGAACCGATTACATTTTTATACGACTGTCTGTCTACTTTATATTCCTGAAAGCCTGTGCTGTCACTGTATGTTTTGAAAGTTTTATGAATATAGTCTGCAATGGTATTAAGCTGATCTACATTTTTATGGTTTCTGAACTGTGGAGTCTGGGTAAGTGCCACCAAATGTTTCTTAACCTGCATACTATCTGCAGGAACAGGAGAAGTTTGTACAGTTCGATCCTTTTTTTCTTCTAAAACGAATAATACAATAGCTATAAAGAGAAAGCCTACAAAGAAAATCAGTTTTTTCTTCGTAGGCTTCAGTATATTTTTAAAACCCATAGATGTGCTTTTAATTTCCTGATGAAAATTAAAGCTTTTTGGGATTAGTTTTCTAAAAATCTCTCTAAAATTTCTACAGCGCATTTTGGAAGATTAGTTCCTGGGCCGAAAATGAAATCTGCTCCGTTAGCATAAAGGAATTCATAATCCTGTTGTGGGATAACTCCGCCTACTACGATGGTAATATCATCTGCCCCCAGCTTTTTTAATTCTCCTACTACCTGAGGCACTAATGTTTTGTGCCCTGCAGCTAATGAAGATACTCCAAGAATGTGAATATCGTTTTCTACTGCCTGTTTGGCTACTTCTTCCGGTGTTTGGAATAATGGGGCTACATCGACATCAAATCCCATATCAGCAAATGCTGTTGCTACTACTTTTGCGCCTCTGTCGTGACCATCCTGACCCATTTTAGCCACCATGATTCTTGGACGACGTCCTTCTTCCTCTTCAAACTTTTGAGTCAGATTAAGGGCTTTTTCAAAGTATTCGTTTTTACCGGCATTCATCGCGTATACTCCAGAAATTGTTTTAATGTTTGCTTTATATCTTCCAAAGGTTTCTTCCATGGCATCGCTCATTTCACCAAGCGTTACTCTTCTTCTTGCCGCTTCTATACAAAGTGCCAGAAGGTTTCCTTTTCCGGTTTTTGCACTTTCACGGATCTCATTCAGGATTTCTGTAACCGCTTCAGAACTTCTTTCTGCTTTAATGCTGTTTAATCGTTCAATTTGTTTTCTGCGAACTTCAGTATTATCAATATCAAGAATTTCTATTGCGTCTTGTTTTAATGATGATTTGAATGAGTTGACTCCAATGATAAATTCTTCACCACTGTCAATCTTAGCCTGTTTTTTAGCGGCAGCTTCTTCAATTCTCATTTTTGGAATTCCTGCTTCAATGGCTTTGGTCATTCCCCCTTCCTGTTCTACCTCATCAATATACCTCATCGCTTCTTCAATCATCTGCTGGGTAAGACTTTCTACAAGATTGCTTCCTCCCATTGGATCTACCACATCACAAATTCCGCTTTCCTGCTGAAGAATGATCTGTGTATTTCTTGCAATTTTAGCTGAATAGTCGGTAGGAAGGGCAATAGCTTCATCTAATGCATTGGTGTGCAGCGATTGTGTTCCTCCTAATGCTGAAGACAATGCTTCAATGGCGGTTCTGGTGATATTATTGAAAGGTTCCTGTTCTGTTAATGACCATCCTGAAGTCTGGGAATGGGTTCTTAATGCTAAAGATTTTGGATTCTGAGGATTAAACTGTTGTAAAAGATTGGCCCAGATATATCTTGCGGCACGCATTTTAGCAATTTCCATGAAGTGATTCATCCCGATTGCCCAGAAGAATGATAAACGGGGGGCAAAATCATCTACTTTCATTCCTGCTTTTATTCCTGTCCTTACATATTCCAGACCGTCTGCCAGTGTATAAGCCATTTCCAATACCGGAGTGGCTCCTGCTTCCTGCATATGATATCCGGAAATTGAAATTGAATTGAATTTCGGAATATTTTGAGAAGTGTATTCAAAAATGTCTGCAATGATCTTCATTGAAGGAGCGGGTGGATAAATGTAAGTATTTCTTACCATGAACTCTTTCAAAATATCATTCTGAATGGTTCCTGAAAGTAAATTCTGAGAAACGCCCTGCTCTTCTGCTGCGACAATATAGAAAGACAGAATTGGAAGTACGGCCCCATTCATTGTCATGGAAACCGAGATTTCATCTAACGGAATTTCATTAAACAGGATCTTCATATCTTCCACAGAGTCAATCGCAACTCCTGCTTTTCCAACATCCCCGACAACTCTTGAATGATCTGAATCATAGCCTCTGTGTGTAGCAAGGTCAAAAGCTACAGATAGCCCTTTTTGTCCTGCTGCAAGATTTCTTCTGTAAAAAGCATTGGATTCTTCAGCTGTGGAGAACCCTGCATACTGACGGATTGTCCAAGGTTTCTGAACATACATTGTAGAGTATGGTCCTCTTAAATAAGGGGCAATTCCCGGAGAGGTTTCCGTTAAAGATTCATTTTTAATATCTTCTTTTGTATAGGAAGATTTCAACTGTAACCCATCTTTTTCAAAAGGATAGATTTCAGTTATTTTTTCAGTTATATTAAATTGAGGAGTTTTATTTTGAACTTCTCTTCTCATACTTACGGATTTATTAGATGCTAAATTTAAGCATTTTTAGAATAATAAATAAGTATTGATAATCTTATGATTACGTGAGTTTTAAATTACAATCTTCCTGCATTAATTTCTGTTTAAAAACTTTATCAAAAGATGAGTAATGAATCTCTAAATCATATTTTCAATATAATAATCAATTCCATATTAATAAATAAAACCCCGGATGAAATTCATCCGGGGTTTTTACATTATAGTTATTTAATACTACTATTTTTTAATAAGCTTAGTATTGTAAGTGTTTTGATCATTTTTGATTGTAACAACATACATTCCTTTGATTAATGAAGCAACATTAATTCTTTGTCCGTCAATCTGACCTTCCTGAACTAATCTTCCATCCGCAGAGTAGATTTTGTAATCTGCTTTACCTTTAAGGTTTTTCACTTCTACGAAAGTATCTGCAGGATTAGGATAGATAGAAATTTCTGATGAAGCTTTTGTTCCTCTTACTTCGTCTGTAGCAAGACTTCCTGCACTAATCTTAACAGGAAGATCCATAACACCTCCAGCTCCTGTAGGGATTTCAACACACGGGTTCGACAGGTCTGTATTACCATACTTCCCAACAACTCTCATTCTTAATGTTTTATCACCTGAATAAGCTGTAGCTGGTACTGTAAAGTTTATAGCTCCTCCAACTGCTGCATTTACTTGAGCATTATTTGATCCTAATCCAAAAATTCTTTCCGTATCTTCAAACAATCCATTTCTATTATAATCTATCCAGGCATTAATTCTTAATTGTCTTCCTGCCATTTGAGAATAAGCACTGGAGACTACTGCTCTAGCATCTAAACTATAAGTAGTTCCCTTCACTAGGTTAATTGTCTTAGCAGGGTTATCACTCACATCTTTATAGGCTCTGTATGAACCATCCGTATGAATTGCTGTACCATTCAAGGACACCTGATACACCATACCAAAATCAGGAATTCCTGAATTTAATATACAATAATCAACCCCTGTTGTAAGTCCCTTAGTTTTAAATGCATAATTATTAGAGAATGCACCAGGAACAGTGTTTACAACAGCTGCAACCTGTACTTCGTAATTTGTTTCATCCTCTAAACCTGTCAATACAACATTATTTGTCTGACTTAACATGTTTGACCAGTTTGTAGTAGCACCTTTTCTATAATTGATTGAATAAGTAGCACCAGGTACACTATTCCAAGATACTCTAGCTGTAGTTTTAAATACTTCTGTATCTATTACTGAAACACCCGTTGGAGCAACAGTTGTAGAAGCAGGAGCATCGGCCACAGTAATAGCAGGAGATACTGCATAGAATACATTTCCAATAGCTGATACTCTCAACTTAATTGGAGTTGTAATTGTACTTGGCATCTGCACAGTATAGCTTCCGTTATTCGGAGTAGAGGCAACAAGTTCAGTCCATGTTGCTCCATTCACAAGATCTGTTGTATATTCAATTTTTACATTCGGTGAGTTATAAGGAGCTATATTTGTATTAGCAACCTCCCACTGAATAACATTATTAGCATTTTTATACAATATCGAAGACGCAGTAAGACCATTAAATTTGAATGGGCCGTCATTTCCGATTACAGTTGCAATTTCCTTAGAAGACACCATAGGTCTCATAGCATTTTGATCTCTTACCGTAACAGCATAGTTTACAGTTCTTGGAATATAAGATACTGTTTCCCATATTGTTTTATTCGTAAGATTACCAGACATTACAATTGGCAAACTAGGGAAATATCTTCTTCCGCTTGAAGTACCAAAATAAGATCTTGTCAATGCCCCTTGCGGATTATATCCCCATCCACTGTCTCCAGAGATAGAAGCTGCATCATCTACACTATCATTCTGCTCCCAGGTATAAGTAAATGCATCTCCTTCTGCGTCCGTAGCTGATGCATCAAGATAATAAGCTGTTCCTTTAGGTACTGTATAAGAAGTAAGTCCTCCTATTACAGGTGGAGTATTATTATTAATTGTTTCTGAAGTCCCACAATCTGACTTTCCATCCAGACTTGTCAGGATCTGATCGATTGATTTATAATGAAAATATGCATCTGAAGCCATTGCAACATTATCACTGGTAATTCCTGCATATCCCATAATAGTAGTTCCTCCTCCAGGCTCTACGTTGGCTCCATATCCTTCTGATTTATTGGAAAAAGTATGGTTACCTCCCAATTGGTGTCCCATTTCATGGGCAACATAATCAATATCAAATGAATCCCCCACAGGGTTTGTATTTTGAGTAAAGGCAGCCCCTTTTCCTAATGAAGTTGGTGTTGCTGGATTAGTACACATTACTCCTATTCCTCCTGCATTACCATTACCTCCTGCTGCATTGAATACGTGCCCGATATCATAATTAATATCCCCAACTTGTGTAGTTAGTGTTTGCTGAAGTTGTAGATTCAAATTACCTGTATAAGGATCTGAAGTAGGATCTGTAAAAATAATACCCGGTAAATCCAACATAATAAGTTTAACTCCAAAATCTTTCTGGAAAACACCATTTACACGATCCATAGTAGCATGCATCTGAATAACAGTGTTTGTAATTCCTCCTGTTGGATCAAACTTTTTAGTATATTCACCTGTTGTTGAAAGAGCTAACCTATAAGTTCTGAAAGTTGTACTAGATGGTCTGCTTGTAATTCCTACATTAGAAAGACTATTTTTTCCATTAAGTTCTAAAGCTTTTATATCTTTAAAATTCTTCTCTTCTGTCGTACATTCAAAACCATGCTCTCCTTCTGTTCTCTTTGTCTTATAAAACACCCCATATACTTGCTTATCTGCAGTAATAGGCTCTATAAATTGGAATTTACCATCTTTAATAATCATAGATTGCATCTGAGTTGGTGCAGTGCTGAATCTTACATATTTTCCAGGATCATCTACCCCAACACCTACATACGAACCCAACTGATATCTATCTGCCATAGATTTCTCTACAATAGGATCACTATATACTGCAAATTTCTCAATTTTCCCTTCTGCTGTAGGTAAAGATACCACTACAGCCTGAGCGCCTCTTCCTCTTTCTACAGCATCTTTTAAAGTATTTCTAAGAGATTGTAAATCCAATCTATAAGAATACTGAACTTCCACTTCTTTTCTTACTTCAGACGTTTTTTGTGAGGCCGGCGTCCACCTCTGTGCATTAAAGCTAGACAGTCCTGCTGCCAATGCACAAACCAGTAAAATTCTTTTTTTCATAATTACTTAATTAATCCAAGATTAATAAACTTTAAATATCCGCCATAAAAATAGTAATTATAATCAGAATAACATTTAAAAAAACGGCTAATTTTCAATAAAATTAGCCGTTACATTAAATATTTTACTTTTTAATCATTATTTCTTTATTCCCATCTCATATAAAGCAAATGATATCAGATCTGCATTTTCACCAATTACCTGATCTGTTGATCTTCCGGCACCGTGTCCTGCATTCTTCTCAATTCGTAACAGAATAGGGTTCTTACAAGCCTGTTTTTCCTGAAGCTCAGCACCAAATTTGAAAGAGTGCGCCGGAACTACTCTGTCATCATGGTCACTGGTAATGATCATTGTGGATGGATAACATGTTTTTGCCTTTACATTGTGTACCGGAGAATATGATTTCAGATAATTAAACATTTCTTTGCTGTCTTCCGCAGTTCCATAGTCATAAGACCATCCGGCTCCAGCTGTAAATTTGTTATATCTTAACATATCCAATACTCCAACTCCAGGAAATGCTACTCTTGCCAGATCAGGACGTAAAGTCATGGTTGCACCTACCAACAGACCTCCGTTTGATCTTCCGGAAAGTGCCATATATTCTTTTGACGTATAGCCTTTACTCTGTAGATATTCTCCTGCAGCAATAAAGTCTTCAAAAACGTTTTTTTTCTGCATCTTTGTTCCTGCGTCATGCCACTTTTTACCATATTCACCTCCTCCACGGATGTTTGGAACAGCATAGATTCCACCATTTTCCATCCAGATAGCATTCACTACTGAGAAAGATGGCTGTAAACTGATATTAAATCCTCCGTAAGAGTATAAAATAGTAGGGTTTTTACCATCAAGCTTAGTTCCTTTTTTATAATTGATCATCATCGGAACTTTAGTTCCGTCTTTAGAAGTATAGAATACCTGTTCAGAAACATAATCATCCGGGTTGAACTTCACGTTCGGTTTTTGGTATACTTCGGATTTACCTGAATCTACATTGAATTTATAAGTAGTTCCTGGTGTAATATAGTTGCTGAAAGAGTAATAAATGTCTTTCTCTTTTTCTTTTCCTCCAAAACCTGATATATTCCCTTTCCCTGGAAGTGTAATTTCTCTGATTAATTTTCCGGTTTTATCATACTGTTTTACCTGATCAATAGCATCAACCATATAAGTTGCGAAGAAGTATCCGCCCCCTGAAGATATCCCCAATACATTTTCTGTTTGCGGAATAACATCTTTCCATGTTTCCGGAGCCGGGTTGCTGATTGTAGTTTTTACAAGACGCATGTTCGGAGCATCTTTATCTGTCGAAATAAAAAGCTCATCTCCCTGAGTATCTACAATACGAGCATTGATATCAAATCCTTTATTAATCTGTACAAAGTCTCCTCCTTTTTTCAAATCTTTGATAAATAACTCATTTCCGTTGGTTGCATTGGCAGCTGAAATGATTAAATATCTCTGATCATCTGAAACACTGGCTCCCAAATATCTTCTTGGTGTTTTCTCTCCTCCAAAGATCAGTTTATCTTCAGACTGCTTTGTTCCAAGCTTGTGAAAATACACTTTATGCTTATCTGTCATTCCGGAAAGTACGGTTCCTTCCTTCGGTTTGTCATAACTTGAATAATAGAAACCTTCATCATTCTGCCATGCAATTCCACTGAATTTCACATCCACCAAGGTCTCATCGATCTGCTTTTTGGTAACTGCATCGATGATGATGATCTTATTCCAGTCACTTCCACCTTCAGAAATAGAATAAGCAGCAAGAGTTCCTTTTTTGTTAAAAGAAAGGTTAGACAATGAAGTGGTTCCTTTTTCTGAGAATTTATTCGGATCTAAGAATACTTCTGTAGCTTTGGTTTTATTGTTGGTTCTGTATAAAACAGACTGAGCCTGTAAACCATCGTTTTTAGAATAATAGGTGTAATCTCCTTCTTTGAAAGGGGCTGAAATTTTCTCATAATTCCAGATTTCTTTCAGTTGGTTCTTAATTTTATCTCTGAATGGAATTTTTGAAAGATAATTCTGGCTGTAAGCCACTTCTTCATCTACCCATTTTTTAGTGGCATCAGAATCATTTTCCAGATCTCTGTACGGATCAGAAACTGCGGTTCCAAAATAAGTATCGGTTTGAGCACCCTTTAATGCTTTTGGATAATTCATTGTTTGAGAGTAAAAAGATGCTGAAAACAGAACTCCAGCCGTTAATAACATAGGTTTAAAATTCATACTGAACAGTTTTTACCAAAAATACATAAAGTATGTGAAATAAAAAAAGTCCCGTTTTCGCGAGACTTTTACTTATTTAATGAGTTATTAATCAGTTTAACACTGACTATAGGCTATCAAAATAGAAATCAGTAAGATTGGTTACAATTTGATCCGGACTTCCATTCCAGTAATAGATTTTATCGCCTTCCTTCAGTTCATATAAACTAAATTCCTGATCTGTAGTGATTGTTTTATCAGCATTGCTAAAATTCTGAGTCATTTGAAGTATATATTTTTTCAGATCATCAGCTTTTATTTTTTTAGGTTCTACCTTTGGTTCCGGTGTTGGAGTGGCAGGTATCTTAAAACTTACAGTATACTTCACCTCAGCAATTTTCTGATCTTCTATATATTCATTCTGAACAACATTAATACTCTTAATGGTAAGTTTAGCATTCCTGAAATTGGTAAATAAGACTTTGAAATAATCTTCAGCTTCTTTCTGACAGGCTGAAGCGGCTGCTTTTGGAAATACAGACAGAAAACTCTCTGCACTTGTCTTTACCATGTCTTCTGCATTTTCTTTAAAGTTGATATCAAAAGCGTCTTTTCCTTCAACGGTAGGTCTCAGATAATCATTCAGTTTAAGACGTGTGGCTTCATCATTATTCAAAAAAGATCCAAAGAAAAGTTCAAATACTTCTTTTGGCTTCTTTACTTCTGTCTGTGCTATAAGGTTCTGCCCCATCATGGTAAGCAACAGTAAAAAAATAATTTTGTAATTTTTCATAGTTTATATTTTGAATTCATTGTTATGGTTAAAAGAAAAGCCCCTGAAAAAATCAGAGGCTTCGTTTTATTTTTTGAAACTTTTAATAGTTTTCTTCTTCTCCTTTCATTTTTTCTGCATTCTCTGCCATAATTACGGCATCAATCATTTCAGAAATATCTCCATTCATGTAGGCATCCAGATTATACATAGACTTGTTGATTCTGTGATCTGTTACTCTTCCCTGTGGATAGTTGTACGTTTTGATCTTTGCAGAACGGTCACCTGTAGAAACCATAGATTTACGTTGTGCCGCAATATCTCCCTGTACTTTTTGAAGTTCAATATCGTATAGTTTGGTTCTTAGCATTTCCATTGCCAACTCACGGTTAGCCAGCTGAGAACGAGCCTGTTGACAAACCACTACCATTCCTGAAGGCTTGTGAGTCAGCTGTACTTTCGTTTCAACTTTGTTTACGTTCTGACCTCCGGCTCCTCCTGAACGGGATGTCTGCATTTCAATATCTGCAGGATTCAGCTCGAAGTCTACTTCTTCTGCTTCCGGTAAAACGGCTATAGTAATGGCAGAAGTATGAACTCTACCCTGGGATTCTGTTTCCGGTACACGCTGTACACGGTGAACTCCTGATTCGAATTTCATGATTCCGTACACACCTTCCCCTTCCACTTTCATGATCAATTCCTTGTATCCTTTTGCTGCTTCATTGGAATCTGTCACTTCATGTCTCCATCCTTTTGTTTTGAAATACATGGTATACATCCTGTAAACATCTTCCACAAAGATTGCTGCTTCGTCACCACCAGTTCCGGCACGTAATTCAACGATAACGTTTTTGTCATCTGCAGGGTCTTTAGGGATCAACAGAACTTTAAGTTCTTCTTCTAACCCAGGAATTTTGGACTGAGCTTCCAGCTTTTCTTCTTTGGCAAGATCTACAAGATCTCTGTCTGAGCCATCCGCAATAATTTCGTCAGATTCTTCAATGCTGTCTAAAGCACCTTTATACTGATCGTAAACTCTTACAATTTTCCCCAAATCACTGTATTCTTTGTTCAAAGAAGAATATCTTTTTTGGTCTGAAATGACATCAGGCTGTATAATAAGGTCTGCAACCTCATTATATCTTTGTTTTATAGCTTCTAATTTTGGAATTAATGATTTAGACATTGTCGAATTTTTGTGGGTGCAAAGATAAGAATTAAAAATTCAAAATTAAAGTATAAATTTTTGAGCATTAGGGATCAAGGGAACAAAACGGTAAAAAGATACATTTACAAATGGGTCTATCAGCTTCTGTATGTTTTCAATATTCCTTTAAATTCCTTTGGAAAGTCTTCTGTCTATCCAGTATAAAATAAGTCCTACTGCAATAATTCCCAGCCCTATTAAACTTTCTTTAGGGTTATGAATAAAGGTAAAATAAAGGATATAAAAACTGAATAGAAGAAAAACGGTAGGAAAAATATAAAAGGTATTGGATTTAAATATCTTTCTATCTTTCTTTTTAAGAAAGTACACCGTTGAAATTGCCAAACTTGCAAATAATTGAAGGATAAAAGCAGTATAAACGAAAATTTCTTTGAAACTCCCGGTTAAGATAATGATCGTAGCAATCACTGCATGGGCAAAGATGGCCCTTACCGGAATTCCTTTTTTATTTCCTACTGAAAGAGGCTTCCAGATACGGGTTTCTTTTGCAAAAGCCTGCGTAAGCCTTGATCCTACCCATAAATATCCACTGATGGTTGCAATAAGCTGTAATGCGATAAAGACATTCACAATTTTTCCAAAGGAAAGTCCAAACATATTCACTGCCGCCTCTCCCATTACATCTTCTTTTCCCGCTAATTGGCTTACTGGAGCATGTTTTAGCATAATATAGTTAACAAGAATATAACTTACTGTCACAAAAACAGTTCCTATAATTAATGATTTAGGAAGGCTCTTCTGAACATCTTTTATTTCCCCGGCAATATAGGATGCGGAATTCCAACCGGTATAAGAATACGTTACGAAAACCAATGAGGTAGCAAAAGCGGGAAGCATAATCTCATTCTGCCAGCTATCACTGAAGTTCAGACTGTTTCCGATTTGTGGAGAGTCTGATAATCCAACTCCCAGGATCACAAGCACAATGATAAAGGCAATCTTGATAAAGGTAAAAAAATTATGAAACCGGCTTGAAGTCTTTAAACTGAATGATAAAGTAATGGCCACCAAAAATATGGCGGCAATTGCAAAACCATTTCCAAATGAATACTCAAATACAGACAGATATTTCGACATAGCCAGAGCCGCCAGTGCTACAGGTGAAGAAAAGCCAATAATAAGGGAAATCCAGCTTATCAGGTATCCGAATAAAGGATGATAGGTTTCTTTAAGATAAATAAAGTCGCCACCGTTTCCTTTAAAATGAGATCCTAATTCCGCATAACAGAAAGCCCCGAATAAAGCCAGAACACCTCCGATTGCCCATAACAGAAAAATACTGTAGGTATTGGTAATATCGGATAACTGAAAGCCCAGGGTAGTAAAAATCCCGGTTCCTATCATATTAGAAACAACAATGGCAGCAGCTGTTTTCCAGCCGATCTGATGTGAAGCAGTACTCATTTACTTATTAAAAATTAAAATTAAGCCTTCCGAAGAAATAACTCCCCAGCGTTCCCATCTGAACCGGCGCATATTTGAATACTCCATAGTATGAATTTTTATAGGTCTGAAGGTCCGGGAAGACATCCAATACATTGTTTGCCCCCACAGTAAGATTAATATTTTTTGTGATATCATATCCTACACTCACATCTGTAACCACTTTTGGAGAAAACTCCTGAACGATTCCGAAAGGGAAGCCATCTCTTATTACTTTACCAAAGTAGGTATTTCTTACGAGAAAATTGAGCTTTCCGATTCCATAGGTAAGTCCTAATGAAGCTTTTGTCTTGGGTGATAAGGTTTCAATAATATTAATCTGATCCGGACCAAAGAATTCATTCTGAGGAGTTTCTAATTTATCAGGAAAGTGAAAGTCTGTAATTTTTGTCTCTGTATAATTTCCGGCAAGATTGATATTTAAGTTTCCGCCACCAAGCTTCCAGTCATAGGAAACAACTACATCTACTCCTTTCGTTTCGGTATCAACTGCGTTCGCAAAGAATCTGCCGCTTTCTACCGCATTTCCTTCTCCTACCACTGAAATATCAGATAATCTGGAGTCTGTAATGTTACTGGTAATTACTATTCTGTCTTTCACTTTAATGATATATCCGTCTACCGTAATGAAAAGCCCTTTAGCAGGTTGTAAGGTGAATCCCACACTTCCGTTTACTGATGTTTCCTGTTTTAATTTATCAAATCCCAGAACCTGTGCGGCGATGCTTTCATTATTAAAAATCCCTTTTCTTACAATACCATCTCCTGAAGTGGAGATATCGGCATAAGAATTATTAAAATACTGCTGCTGAAGTGACGGAGCTCTAAACCCTGTTCCTACTGCCGCCCGCACCGCATAGTTTTTCACAAACTCGTATCTCACTGCTAACTTTCCATTCAGGGTATTTCCGAAGTCTGAATAGTTTTCAAACCTTGCAGCAGCATCAATATTGAGTTTTTTATCCAAATCATAGGAAACATCAGCATATACTGCTGTTGAGTGCCTGTCTTTTTTCAAAGCATTATCCGGTGAAAAACCAATAAAAGATTGTGAACCTCCTGCTCCGATCACTTTAGAATCTTTTGTGGCAACATTGCCGTTCTCATCATATTGGGTATAGGAAGCTTCATCTCCCGCTTTGATCTGATACTGCTCAAACCTGAATTCTCCCCCAAAGGCAATATTGAAGTTTTTTATCTTCTTTGAAACGTCAAGATTAACGGTATTTTGTAGAAAACTGTGTGCCCCTGCGTAAAAACGGGTGGGAGATTTTATTCCCAGAGAAGCATTATTGGTATTGCCAACGTTGTAATTGAATGTATTGCTTCCGAATGTATTACTCAGATCAATCAGCCAGCTGTTGACATTATATTTAGCACCCACAGCATAAGAAATATCATAAATCTGAGAATTCAGGACTGCCTGAAAACCGTTGGGGTAGATTTCTTTCACAATATTAAAACTTTCATTCGGAAGCCTTCTGAAGCCATATCCTTTTCCTTCTTTAATACTGAAACCACCAAAGGAATAGAATTTAAAGTTATCATTCAAAGGATATTCTGAATTGAAAAACAATTGCCCCTGTCTGATTTGCGCGTCTCCGATCTGGAAATTAAAGTCATCTCTTGTCAATCCTCTTTTTCTGATCTCATCATCATCATTTTGTCTTGCAACATCCGGATTATCTGCAAATTCATAGGCAAAATTATTCCCGTAAATATCAAGATCATGATTTTGGGTTCTCGTGGTTTTTCCTCTGTGACTTAGCTGCAATGAAAGATTGATAAACCCATCATTTTTACCCAAAGAAGTTCCATAATTCACTCCCGCCTGGTAAGTATCCCCATCATTTCTTCCACTTAATCCATAGGTTAAGCTTGCAGAAGCCCCTGCATTCTTTTTTAAAATAATATTAATTACTCCTGCGATGGCATCAGAACCATATTGTGCTGCAGCACCATCTCTTAACACTTCAATTTTTTCAATAGCAATGACAGGAATAGTACTTAAATCCGTTCCTACAGATCCGTTCCCTATTGTATTCTGATAATTGACCAGGGAAGTTGTATGCCTTCTTTTCCCATTAAGCAATACTAAAACCTGATCCGGCCCCATACCTCTTAATGTTACCGGATCAATATGCTCCGTCCCATCAGAGGCGGATTGTCTCACAGAATTAAATGAAGGGATCACATAATTCAGAAGATCCTGAGCCGTCATTTGTGGAGATGATTTCTGAATTTTATCAATATTGATCACATCTACAGGAACAGGTGTCTCCAGCTTTGTTCTTTTGACGTTACGGTTTCCGACGATGATAATGTCTTCGATTTGTTTTCCTTTTTCCTCCTGCTCCTGGGCAGCGACCAAAATTGTCCCTATCAGTAATACAGCGGTGCTTAATTTTTTCATCTTTATTCTTGCCAATTAAATATTCTTCTACAGATTATACTGCAGATACACAAGACTTCAAGAAATGGAATTCATATAAGAAATATTGACTTCACTTATCTCCCCATCGGGTTGGAATTAGCACCTTTACACTTTTGGAATCGTGTAGGTTGCTAAGGTTTCATTGGGCCAAATCCCTCCACCTTTCTTGATAAATCTAGTGCAAAGGTAGACTAATTTTTCAAATCTGCAAAAATTGAAGAATCACCCAAAAGAAAAAAGGCAAATCTGCTGGTCTGCAAATTGGCCTTTGTATTTATTTGACAATCATCTTTTGAATAGCCACTCCGGTTTCTGATTTCAGATGAACCAGATAGGTTCCTGGTGGATAATTAACCTTCAGCTCATAGTTTCCGTTTTCTTTATCCAGTTTGAATGCATCCAGTTTTTTACCACTCATATCGAAAATAAGAATTTCTCCATTTTTAGCTTTATTAAAAATTAATTTTGCAGAGCCATTTTTAATGGGGTTATCAGCAATCTGAAGAGATAGTTTGTTGGTAGCATTCACATCAGAAGTAGATAAAGTTCCGGCAGAATTTCCAAAAATTCTGAATTCTCCTGGCTGTAAAGTAATCGGAGCAATTGTAGAGCTAATATTTGAAAAGGTATCATCCATCAAATTTTTCCATTGCCCAACGTAAGGGAAATAAGGAATTACATTTTGTACAGAAGTGGAATAATTGGCAAGAACTACTACATTTTTCATTCCGTTAATAGTGTTGTCATAGACATAGATTCTCGTGATCAATCCATCCGGATCGTTGGCCAGATTATTTGATTCTATACTGTATGTTTTTGATTTGAATACAGGGTTGGTATTTCTGATATCGATAATCTTCGACCAAGTATCATAAACTGCTTTTCTATTGGCATCAGTATCATATCCTAAGGTAAACGCAACAGGCTTTTCATCAGTTCTACAGCCGTTGTTGATGCTTCCATCCGCACACCTGTTGATACTGAATTCATAGCCCAGCTCTCCAAACTGCCAGATCATTTTTGGACCGGGAATGGTAAAGAATGTTGCTCCGAATGTTTTCATTCTTTCTAAAGCTGTATTCAAGTTCTTCACACTGTAACTTCCATTAACAGCTCCATAAGCCAGGTTTTTAAACATCAGTCTTTCTTCATCATGACTCTCACCATATCCTACTGCACGCATTTCTGCAAAACCATGAAGATTGTGATTCATACGGTCGTAACTGCTGTTTTCTTTATATCCCATTGTATTCTGATTATAGGGTTCTGTCTGTTTATTCCAAAGCATTACTCCTTTTCCTTCTGCTACTCTATAATTTGCCCATTGCTGTTCTTCCTGATCTGTTCCCAGGTGTTCAAATATCATATAAGAATTAGGGTCAATTGCCCATTGTTTATCCGCATAATTCTTCATAATATCCACTCTATCCTGCTGATAGGCATTGGTGCAGTTTTCATCGTTTTCAGAACAGTTTTGGGTGAAACCTTTCGTTAAATCCCAACGGAATCCATCAATATGATATTCTGTAAGCCACTGCTGAAGACATCTTTCAACGTAATATTGAGTTGAAGGACTTGTATGGTTAAAATCATTAAAAACATTATAAGAATGTTTCGGAACCTGATTAAAATAAGGGTTATTAGCTGCCACATCACCGTAACCATCGCCGTCCGGATCTATATTCCAAAGTCTCGCCAAGGGAGAACGTCCTGTTGCATGGTTAAAAGCGACATCAAGAATGACAGCAATCCCATTCTGATGGCACAGATCAACAAATTCTTTGAATTTCTCCGGTGTTCCATAAGCTTTATCTAAAGCATAATGAAAAGAAGTATTGTATCCCCATGAAAGGTTTCCGTCAAATTCCATAATCGGAAGCAATTCAATGGCATTGATTTTTAAGTTTTTTAAATAAGAGATTTTGTTGATCAGAGACTGCCAGTTTTTTTCCTGTGTAAAATCTCTTAGCAGCAGTTCATACACCACAAGATCTTCCTTTGCAGGTCTTTGAAAATTGGTCGCCTGCCAGTTGTAAGGAGTCTGCCCTGTTTTGAATGTTGAAACTTCAAAGCCCTGTCCGGCTGGAAATGCAGGAAGATTAGGATAAGTGGAAGCTGAGATCCACTGATCATCATAAGAAGATAAAATCTGAGAAGAATAAGGATCAGCTACTTTTCTCAAATCATTCGTTCTGTACTGGAATGTATAGAGCTGCTGTGGAGTCAATCCGTTCAGCTCTATCCAGTAAAGATCCGGATTGGCAGTATCCCGTTTCATCAGGTAGGTATCATTCACCGCCCAGTTATTGAAACTTCCGATCACGTGAATAAAGTTTTTGTGAGGTGCATAAAGAGCTAATCCAACTTTAGTCTGATCTGCCGGATCATAATTTATTCCCTGTCTGATCCAGTTCGGAATGGCTTCAGAAACCACATTTCTGGGAACCTGCAATATGAATGTCGCATTTTTAGAAAGGCTTCCTTCCATAGCAACAAGTTCCATATTACTATCCTCTGAAACTATATAATTGTAAGAATAAGACTGAGAGGATGTAGATGTAGAGTTGACTACTGTTCCGTTGGCTTTAAGCTGGAAATTAGCATTCACATTCGTTGTTGCAGTGATATTGATTGAATTTCCTGCTGGAACTGTTGTAAGGCTATTTGCTGCAGGATTGGTCAAACTTAAGTTCAGGACTCCTACATTGACAAAAATATCGGGTGAAGTCTGATGTAATCCGGTTTTATCTTTTAATAAAAATCCAAACCTTCCGATTCCTGTTCTTCCAAAAAAAGCAGTAGGCGTCAATGTCAGAGAATAGGTATCTGTTACATCATTATAAGTAAGCTTATTTAAATCATTAGAATTATTCCAGCTTCCGTTGGTTGTACAATCCTGACTGTTCTGATAATTGGTATCGAATGACCAGGACCAGATATAAATTGAATTATTGGTTACTCCCCATGCTGATTCATCTATCTGATCACCGGGAACTGTAAGGGTAACTGTATCTGTTTCATTAAACGGATTGGGTGAAACCGTATAGTTAATCTGCCCAAAAACAACCATTGTAATGAATAGTAAAACAACGGAATAGAAATTTTTCATATCTTTATTTTTATCGAATATAATATTAATTTTTCTTCACCATGAGGAATTTATTCTATTTTAAGGAAAGAAATATCAGTAAATCATAAAAAAGGCCCATGAAAAAATTCCATGAGCCTTTCAATAAAAGTAATTGTAATGAACTATTGTATGTAACGGAAATCAATCAGATATATTGATTTAAATGTTAAAAAAATTAATTCTTCATAATTTTCTTTACCACAGATTCTCCGTTCTTTAATTTTAATTCTATCATATATAAGCCTGAGGGAAGATTATTCATATCGATCTGATTATTTGAAAATGAATTTCCTAAACTCTGCCCAACGGCATTGATTATCTTTATTCCTTCAATCACAGAATCACTTTTAACGGTAAGGATTCCTTTTACCGGGTTTGGGAAAACCTCAACATTCTTTTTCTTGAGATTGATATCTGAAGTTCCTAATTCTGATGCTACTTTCATGCATCTTACTGAAGCCCCCTGTCCTCTTGGAGCTCCTGCAGAGGCATTCGTCACCGTAGTTCCTATATACAGATATTTCCCTCCAATTCCCGTAGGAGTAGAACTCCAGAAGTATCCTTTTTGCCCGGCAGAAGTAAAACCTCCATCTGAGGAACCACGAAAACCTCCCATTGGTAATTTCAAATTTCCATCATAGGCTTTTGAAGGTGAGTGAATTCCCTCTGCCTGAACAATATCTGCCCAATCTGCCTGGGTAGGTAATCTCCAGCCATCACCTATTGCCATACATGGATCAACTCCAACAGTCTCTGTTATTTCTGAGAACCCTGTACCTGTCCATTGATCACTAAGTCCATTCGTTGACCACCACGCAGGAGATCCTGTAATAAAAGAACTTCCCTGTAAGCCATCCGGAGAATTGACAGAAGGAGCTGAGGTTGTGGAAGATGTTCGCAACTGATGCCCGTCATCCCATCTTCCCCATTGAAACAGATCTCCATATGATTTTTCGTCATCCATAGATTCTGCAACTCTTTCACTTCCTAAGTTTTGCTGAAGCCAGATATTTCCATCCGCTGACCTTACTGTAGTATAAGTGATTGCTTGCCCATGATAAGTAAAGCTCACACACCCAATATCGCCAGGATTACCTCCAGGATTTGTATTAGTACAGGTTTGCTGGGCATTCAACGCACTTCCTGTCAACAACAATATCCCTATTCCCAGATTTCGCACTGCAAAATATAAATCTTCAATCATTAATATTATTTTTATTTATTCTAAATTTAATTTAATTTTGCACAAAAGTACCTTACGTAATTAATTCCGGGTTATCATTTCCCAACTTTTAGTTATCCTATGAAGCGTGCTTTAAGTGGTACTATGGCTGTAAAAGAGTGTTGTATGGGGAATCAACCGAAAAATGAAATTGTGTTCAGTTCTGAAAACATTGAAATTGTCGTTCAGAACGTACCAAATGTAGAAAGGTTTTCAAAAACGGACCTTTTAGAAAGGACATCAAGTTTCAATCTCCTTTTTTTATTAAGTCCGGATATTCATCTAAAGGCTCATAACTGTACTGAAGCATTCTTATTTAACAAGAATCAGTATATTCTTTACTATTCACCTCAGAAAAGTAAGGCAGAAATATGGACAGATAGTGATGAGCAACTGAAATACCTTCATATTCAGCTTCAATATCAATATATTTCAAATCTTATCAACCCGAAATCTAACAGAGAAGGTGAGGAAATTCTGAAAAACATGATCCATAATCACTTTATCTTTCTTCAGGACACTACACCTCCTACCATGACTGTTGAAATGCATATCATTGTAAAGGAGATATTAAGCTATTCTAAAAAGGGAGTGATGCAGAAACTATTCATTGAAGCAAAGATCATCAAGCTCCTTATCCTCATTTTTGAACAGTTCAATAAAGAAAACAGAATGGAGACAACTTCAAAAACTCCCGAAATGATAAAAAGATTCATTGATGAAAATTATCACCGGAATATAAAAGCAGAAGAAATCGGAAAGCTGATCGGTATGAATCAAAACCTTATCAGAAAGGAATTTAAAGCGGAATATCACACAACGATTGCCCATTACATTTCTGAACTCAGAATGCTGAAAGCCCGAAAACTTATTACAGACAAAGACATTATGATAAAAGAGATTGCCATTGAATGCGGCTATGAATACCTACAGAATTTCACCAGGGCCTTTAAAAAGAAGTTTGGAATATCACCGGAACATCTTAGGAACAATAAATAGAAAAACCGCTTAAAAAATTAAGCGGTTTATATATGTTGTTTTGCTTTGATATTACTTTTTCAGAATTCAGGTGAAAAAGCAATGACAATCAATTAATGATGATGTCCGTGATCGTGAAGGAAAGGTCCGTTTCCTTTAGGCTGGCTATAGATAGTCTCTACACCTTCCTGCTCAGTAATAAGCTTTCTTCTGATATCTTCAGGATCGAAAGGCTTCACTTTTCCGAAGTACTCTTTCAAACCTTCAGTTAGCCACATTGGGATTACTAATCCGAAGAACATAAAAATACACCAGAACCCTACTAAAAACATAGTAATGAAAAATACTGTCCAAAGGAACTGGTAGAACGGCCAAAATGCTGATAAAATAGTTATCATTCTCTTAAAGATTTTAGGCAAAAATAAAGCTTTTTTCCTTTTTACACAAAAGATACTGGCTCTATTTTTTAATTTATTTTAATTCTATATAGATTTCAAGCCTATGAGACAGGAGATTTAAGACTTATACAACATCTTATATCTCCACTCTCAAGGTCTTTTTATTCTGATTAATGGGCAAGGTCAGCGAAGAAATCATTTCCTTTATCATCAGTAATGATGAACGCCGGGAAGTCTTTTACTTCGATTTTTCTTACTGCTTCCATTCCCAGTTCAGGGAAGTCTACTACATCTACAGATACAATATTATCTTTTGCCAGGATAGCTGCAGGTCCACCGATAGATCCAAGGTAAAACCCTCCGTATTTGTTACAGGCATTAGCAACATCTTTGCTTCTGTTTCCTTTTGCCAGCATAATCATACTTCCTCCATGACTCTGGAACTCATCCACATACACGTCCATTCTTCCTGCTGTAGTAGGCCCGAAACTTCCTGAAGCCATTCCTTCCGGTGTTTTTGCCGGCCCTGCATAATAGATTGGGTGGTTTTTGAAATATTCCGGCATTGGTTTCCCACTGTCGAGGATTTCTTTAATCTTAGCATGAGCAATATCTCTTGCTACGATCAATGTTCCGTTAAGTTTTAATCTTGTCTTAATAGGGTATTTTGAAAGCTCAGCCAGTATTTCAGGCATTGGCTTATTCAGATTAACTTCAACCGCTTCTTCAAGATGTGGTGGTGTAGCTGGTAAAAATCTTTTTGGATCCTCCTCCAATTGCTCAAGGAAGATACCCTCTTTTGTAATTTTTCCTTTGATATTTCTATCTGCTGAACAAGAAACGCCCATTCCTACCGGACAAGAAGCAGCGTGTCTAGGAAGTCTGATTACTCTTACATCATGTGTAAGATACTTTCCACCAAACTGTGCTCCGATAGCACTTTCCTGGCAGATTTTCTGAACTTTAGCCTCCCATTCAAGGTCTCTGAATGCCTGGCCTGCTTCATTACCTTCAGTTGGAAGGTTGTCAAAATATTTTGCAGAAGCTTTTTTTACAGCGGCTAAGTTCGCTTCAGCAGATGTCCCTCCAATTACTAATGCTAGGTGATAAGGCGGGCAGGCAGCTGTTCCAAGATCTGAAATCTTTTCTTTGACGAATTCTTCCAGAGATTTCTCGTTCAATAAAGATTTAGTCTTTTGATACAAGAAAGTTTTATTTGCAGAACCTCCCCCTTTTGTTAGGAATAAGAATTCGTAATAATCTCCTTTTTTAGCATAGATATCGATCTGTGCCGGAAGGTTTGATCCTGAGTTTTTCTCGTCAAACATCGTTAAAGGAACAACCTGAGAATATCTTAAGTTTCTTTTTTGGTAAGTATTGTAGATTCCACGGCTTAAGAATTCACCATCATCCACTCCTGTGTATACATTTTCTCCTTTTTTACCCATTACAATTGCTGTTCCTGTATCCTGACAAGAAGGAAGTGCTCCTTCCGCAGCTACTGCAGCATTTTGTAACAAGTTATACGCAACGAATCGGTCATTGTCGGTAGCTTCAGGATCATCAATGATTCTTTTAAGGCTTTCCAGGTGGGAAGAACGCAACATGAAAGAAACGTCTGCCATAGCTTCTTCAGCCAATAGTTCCAATCCTTTTGGGTCAACTGTTAAAATTTCTCTGTCACCCAGTTTTTCAACCTTTACGTAATCTGATGTAAGCTTTTTATACACCGTATCATCTTTCTGAATTGGATACGGATCCTGATATCTAAAGTCCATTCAATTTTTTGTTTGTACAAAAATACGGCTTACTTTAAAAAAAGATGAGCAAAATCAGTCATTAAAATTGATATTTATAATGATTATAAATTGTGAGTTTTTGAGTTTATAAGTACCTTTATGCTAATCCAATAATGAATCCATAAAAAGGTAAAAATGGCTTCAGAAGTAAAAAGACTATAAAATTTCAACCACAATGAATTACAGAATAGAAAAAGACACCATGGGAGAAGTGCAGGTACCTGCAGATAAGCTTTGGGGTGCACAGACAGAACGTTCAAGAAATAATTTTAAAATTGGTCCTGAAGGATCTATGCCTCACGAGATTATTGAAGCTTTTGCTTATTTAAAGAAAGCTGCAGCCTATACCAATGCTGATCTGGGAGTGCTTCCTTCCGAAAAAAGAGATATGATCGCTAAAGTTTGTGACGAAATCCTTGAAGGAAAACTGAATGATCAGTTTCCTTTGGTCATCTGGCAAACCGGTTCGGGAACGCAGTCCAACATGAATGTGAATGAGGTGGTTTCCAACCGCGCCCATGTTAACAATGGCGGAACTTTGGGAGAAAAATCTGAAATTCACCCGAATGATGATGTGAATAAATCTCAGTCATCCAATGACACTTACCCAACAGCCATGCATATTGCTGCTTATAAAAAAGTAGTAGAGGCAACCATTCCGGCAGTTGAAAAATTAAAAAATACCCTTGCTGAAAAATCCCAAGCCTTCAAAGATGTGGTAAAAATCGGAAGAACTCACCTGATGGATGCGACTCCACTTACATTGGGACAGGAATTCTCCGGTTATGTTGCCCAATTGGAATTCGGATTAAGAGCTTTAAAAAACACCCTGCCCCACCTTTCTGAGCTTGCATTGGGAGGTACCGCAGTAGGCACAGGTTTAAATACCCCGAATGGTTATGATGTAAAGGTTGCTGAATATATTGCAAAATTTACCAATCATCCGTTTATCACTGCAGAGAATAAATTTGAAGCATTAGCCGCACATGATGCAATCGTTGAAAGCCATGGCGCTTTAAAACAACTTGCCGTTTCTTTATTCAAGATCGCTCAGGATATCAGACTATTGGCATCGGGGCCACGTTCCGGAATCGGAGAGATCCATATTCCTGAAAATGAGCCGGGATCATCCATCATGCCCGGAAAAGTAAACCCTACTCAAAATGAGGCTCTGACAATGGTTTGTGCTCAGGTTCTAGGAAATGACACTACCATTTCTTTTGCCGGAACTCAAGGGAATTATGAGCTGAATGTTTTCAAACCGGTAATGGCTTACAACTTCTTACAATCTGCACAACTTATTGCTGATGCATGTATTTCATTCAATGACCATTGTGCTGTAGGTATTGAGCCAAATCATGAAAGAATTAAAGAACTTGTAGATAAATCTTTAATGCTGGTAACAGCCTTAAATACTCATATCGGATACGAAAATGCTGCAAAAATTGCGAAGACTGCTCATAAAAACGGCACAACTTTAAAAGAAGAAGCTATTAATCTTGGTCTTCTAACTGCTGAACAGTTTGATGAATGGGTAAAACCTGAAGATATGGTAGGAAGCTTGAAATAATTTTAGAAACATAGATTAAATACCAAAACGCCCCGGAATTTTCCGGGGCGTTTTTTTATTTTGATTAAGGCTATCCTATTAATTCTTTTGCCTGAGCAAGAGCTGCTTCAGTAATTTTGCTTCCTGAAAGTAACTGAGCAATTTCATTCAGCTTTTCTTCATCACTTAAAGAAATGATGGTAGATTGGGTTTTTCCTGCAATATCCTGTTTTACCACTTTGTAATTATCATTTCCTTTGGCTGCAACCTGTGCTAGGTGAGAAATAACGATCAGCTGCATATCCTCAGACATTTCACGCATAAGATTTCCAATTTCTTCGGCTACTTTTCCCGAAACTCCGGTATCAATTTCATCCAAAATCAATGTTGGTAATTCATCACTTTCTGCAATGATCTTTTTCACGGCCAACATTACCCTTGATCTTTCTCCTCCGGAAATGGCTGTTTGGATCGGTTTTAAAGGAAATCCTGAGTTCGCCTGGAATAAAAGCTGAATATTTTCCTTTCCAAATTGGTTAAATTCTTCTGCACCCTGTAATTCTATATCAACCCTGGCTTTTTCAAGTCCCAGCTTTTTAAGTAATCCTTCTGCTTTTTTGATGAAGACAGGAACATTTTTCTTTCTGTTTTTGGAAAGCTTTTCAGCAAGAACCTGAAGGGATTTTTCTTTCTCAGCAATATTTTCTTCGGTTTCAATGATCTGTGCTTCCAACTCTGAAGCTCCTCTTTGATCTCCTGCCAGCTCATTTCTGATTTCGATCAGCTCATTGATATCTGAAACATTATGTTTAAGGAATAAAGCATTGATCTTATTATTCAGCTCAGTAAGAACAAGAAGGTTTTCCGGGTTGATCTCCAGTTTTTCTGCTTCATGTTCAAGTTCAGAAATGATATCTTTCAAGTCTACAAATGAAGTTTCAAGTCTTTGATCCAGCTCAGCAAAACTGGTGGAAATACCTGCAATTCTGGAAAGTTTAGCTTTTGCCTCATTGAAAAATGAAAGAATTCCTATTTCTTCCTGATGAAACCTCGAAAGGATCTGGCCTACATTTTCAGAAATCATCCCTGCATTTTCCTGAATGGATAACTGATTTTGAATATCTTCATAGTCTACATCATCAAGCTTCAATTCTTCAAGCTCGTTGAGTAAGAAATCTTTATAGTCACTTTCTTTATTGGTCTCTGATAGTTGTGTTTTCAGCTTTTTAAGTAAGGTATTAAGATTCTGGAATGCTGAAAATGCCTGTTGATAATCATCGATAATTTTCTTATTTTCAGAAAGCCCGTCTATAATTTTAAACTGATATTCTGAAGTAAAAAGATTGGAAGTTTCAAACTGGGAATGAATATCAATTAACTGAGAAGACAGCTCTTTCAGGATATCCAGTGTTACCGGTACATCATTGATAAATGCCCGGGATTTCCCTGATGGCAATATTTCTCTTCTGATGATGGTTTGCAGTTCATAATCCAGATCGTTCTCAATAAAGAATTTCTTGAATTGATTGTTCAATGCAAACTCCGTTTCTACAACACTTTTTTCTTCTGCTTTTGATATGGATTTCACATCTGCTCTTTCTCCCAGGATAAGACGCAGTGCACCCAGAATGATGGATTTTCCAGCTCCGGTTTCTCCGGTAATTACCTGAAGACCGTTATTTAATGATACATCAAGGGTATCAATCAGGGCAAAATTCTTAATGTAAATTCTTGAAAGCATGGATAAACGACGGGTTACTTTAAATGCAAATATAGAACTTTAGAAGTCAGTATTCAATATCTAAGAATAGCAAATCCTGTGAAATTTTTAAATCTCCATATTGAAACAGGGAAAACCTGAATCAGTCTTAGAAGTCTGGAGATAATATTGTTTGTATTTATAGAATTTAATTTGACATACAGTTTTTAGCATCTTAGCTCATATTCTTAAGGAAAGAATACATATCCACGAAACATCTTAGCTTCCTAAAATAAAACGTTTGAATCATCCTTCTTTTGCGATTAAAATAATCTGTTTCTTCAACAAAAACTATAGATTTTGTACTAATCCCAATTTTTGCACTTGATCCGTAAACCTTACCACTAGACTGGTTTCAAAAATGGAAATCCTGAAACAATAATCTCACGTACCTTAATAAACGTATTAAAAAAAAGTAATCCTTAAAGCTATTTGAGGCCATTGAGGATTACTTTTAAGAATTACAGCCAATGACGGATACAATTCCTGTCTTTATATAGCATGATTGAGATCACGTCCATGCATCTCTATACAAGATTTTAAACCATGCAGGTACAATCTCTGTTAGGAGGATAATACCCTACACATGTTCTTACACCGTCCTGAGTTGCCCACATGCAGCAGCCACTACATCCATATGAGATTGGGCCACTACCTAGAATGTTTTTTTGCTGATCTCTGGTTAATTTTTGTACTTTGATTTTAGATTTCATAATATTAGGATTTGGTAACAATTAAGTATTATAATAACAAATATAGAAAACAATATCAAATACACATAAAAAAATCAAAATATTTACCCTATAAAAACAATAAATCTATTTCATACATCCCTCTTCGCACAGCAGAGATTCTATGACTTCCATTTATTCCACTTACCATCAATATTTTTTGGCGAAAGAACAATCATGGTCTGCTTCAGATCATTAAGAATAAGCCCACCATTGTTTCCGGAATTGAAAACATTGAAGATCTCATCACTCTTTGTATCCATGAAAAGATTGAAGAAAAATCCTTGCTGGAAAGAGTTTTCATATGTTTTAAGCTGCATCAGGCCATCAAAGATCACTTTTTTAGCAGGAGTCTGGTCCTGGCTGAAAAGATTATCCATTCCGGATCTGTGATAAGTGTACATAGTAGATCTCAACTGGCTCCAGTTTGGATTCAGAATTTCGTTGATCAGTATGGTACGGCTTCTAGGTTCATTGACGGTATTCCAGCCATCATAATTTCTGTTCTGAGAATTCTGAGCGATCTGTTGAGCTTTTGAAAACCATTGAGTTCCTCCCATAGACTGGAAGCTGTCTGCATCATAACCCAAAATAAGATAAATATAGAAGCTGATTACATCGGTAAGGTTTTTCCCGGAAAACTGTCTCTCATTGAAAATAAGGTTTTCATTTTCAATATATTCGAAACTGAACCTCTGATCCTGAAGATTCAGTAAAGGAGATTCATATGTTGTATTATACACTGGCCGTACTGCCTGTATTACAATGGTTCCCTTGAATTTGTTTACATCTCTTTCAGCAATAACAATGGAAAACCCACATTTGATCTTTTCAAAATTCTGTAATTTTTTTCCTGTCCAGCTGGTATTATTGATAAAATCTCTAAGGCTCTTTTCCAACGCTTTAAACGCCTGCTGGTTACTTCCTCCTATCTGCTGGGAGTTTACCTGAACGGTTGCTAACAACTCCTGGGAAAAACCAAGATTACAGATAAATAACAGAAAAAATAAACTTATAATTTTTTTCATATGGAGATACTTATTGTTCTTTTAAATGTCATATGTAATCGTACTATCCCCATAGATATTGCCTTTATAAGCTCTGACGATTTCATTGTCTATTAAAAATTGAGAACGGAAATTTATTAAAATTATTTTAAAAGCTGAGATTCAACAAAGTTGAGAATATCTTTTGCCACTTCCCCTTTCGACTTCAGGTCAAATTCTCTTTTCTCTGTTTTGGTGAATATCTTGATTTTATTGGTATCATTTTTAAAGCCTGCTCCTTCATCGCGCAAAGAGTTCAGTACAATCATATCAAGATTTTTCTTTTCCAGTTTTCCTTTGGCATTTTCTTCTTCATTCTGTGTCTCCAAAGCAAAACCTACCAGAAACTGATGGGTTTTATTCTCACCCATTGTTTTAAGAATATCAGGGTTTTTCACCAATTCGATTGTAAGATTTTCATCATTTTTTTTAATCTTCTCTTTGGCAATATCCTTTGGTGCATAATCTGCTACCGCAGCACTTGCAATACCAATATCAATTTTATCATAAAATTCAAATACTTTGGCAAGCATTTCTTTTGCAGAGGTCACTTTATACAGTTCTATACTTTTATCGGTAAGGGTTTGAGAGCTTGGTCCCGAGATCAGAATAACCTTTGCTCCTCTTTTTGAAGCTTCTTCAGCTAAAGAGAATCCCATTTTTCCGGAAGAATGATTTCCAATGAACCTTACCGGGTCTATGGCTTCATAAGTAGGACCAGCAGTAATTAAAACCGTTTTTCCGTCAAGACTTTTCTCAACGGTATGAGCTGAAAAATAATCTTCCAGAGCACTAAAAATAGTTACCGGCTCTGCCATTCTTCCCTGCCCGATCAGGCCACTTGCCAACTCTCCGCTTTCAGCAGGAATGATAATATGTCCATAATTTTCTGCCAGTTCTAAGTTTTTCTTTGTGGAAGGATGTGCATACATATCCAGATCCATTGCCGGCGCAATAAACACCGGGCATTTTGCAGACATGTAGGTAGCGATAACAAGATTATCGCACATTCCGTGAATCATTTTGGATAAAGTATTGGCTGTACAGGGAGCCACGATCATCACATCTGCCCATAAAGCCAGTTCTACATGGCTATTCCAGGTTCCGTTATCCCCATAAAAATCGGAATAAACAGGTTTTTTCGATAGAGTAGCCAAACTGAGTTTGGTTACAAAATGTTCTGCATCGGGGGTCATTATCACCTGTACTTCAGCTCCTTTTTTCACAAAGTCTCTTATCAGAAAGTGAGCTTTGTAGGCCGCAATTCCTCCAGAAACAGCGATCAGGATCTTTTTACCGGAAACACTCATTTAGCTTTAATTTTTTTGAAATACTAAAATACTTATTTTTTACCACAATCAGGGTTTAAAACACCAAAGGTCATAAAAGAACTTAATTCCTTTATGACCTTTGTTTATAAAAAGACAGATGATGATTACTTTCTCTCTTCTGTTTTTCTGAAATACACGTCTTCATTTAGCCACTCTTCAATAGCAATTGAAGTTGGCTTAGGAAGTTTTTCGTAATGCTTAGAGATCTCAATCTGTTCTCTGTTTTCGAAAACTTCTTCTAATGTAGAATTGTGAACGGCAAATTCATCTAATTTGTTGTGAAGTTCCGTACGGATCTCCGCATTGATCTGCTCTGCTCTCTTTCCCATGATAACAATAGCTTCATAGATTGAACCTACTTTATCTTCAATCTTATCTTTATCGTAAGTGATAGTATTTACTTCTGCTTTTGTATCTTTTACACTCATTTTGAGAAAATTATTTTTATTTTAAGATGGCAAATTTACGAATTATCTTTTAATTTTGAAAGTCGCTGCAGGTGGAGGGGTCTTAAGTGCTGCACTATCCCTCTGCATCTGCTTTGCCTGCTTTTCGTTGCTAATCTGATCTTTAATCTGCTGCTCTTTTTTATCCTGGCTTTCAAGCTTTTCAACTTCTTTTTTCTGTTTGGCAGTTAAAGCTGCAATTCTTGCTTCTGTTTCTTTTTTAACAACTACAAAATTTTGCTTTTCTTTTTCCAGTTTTACTCTCAGATCAGTTGCGGTCTTAGAATATTCTGTATTAGGAAGTTCTTTTTCAACCATTTTCACGTAAGTCAATGCGCTTTCAATACGCTCATCCTTAAGACTATAAATTGACTTTAATGCCAATTCATAACGTGACTTCATGATATAATCATAAATTTTCGGACGAAGTTTTGTACCCGGGAAATCTTCCAATACATTTTCCAAAGCAACATTAGCAGCTTTGTATTCTCCCATTTTAAAGTACTGTCTTCCGTTTTCATAAGCTTTGAACTCTAACTTGTATGAAAGCTCATCAATAAGCTGAGTAATATTTTTTGCTCTTTCTGAAGTCGGATAGTTATTCAGGAAGTCCTGAAGCTCATTGATCGCCAGCTCTGTACTCGACTGATCCAGGTTGTAATCCATAGATCCCTCATAGTAGCATAATGCAGACATATAAGCCGCTTCTTCAGCTCTTGGGTCTTTTGGAAAGTTAACAGCAAAGTTTTTAAACTGATGCCCAGCCAGCTTGTAACTTTTATCGTAGTAATTGGCATAAGCTGTATTGAAACCTACATTAGGGAAATCATCCGTTCCTGCTACAAGGTTCGCAAGTCTGTCATAAAGAGCCAACGCATTTTTCCACTTTTTCTTGGCGAAGTTTTCATTGGCGGCTTTTAAGATAAAATCTTTATCAGCACTCTTCATTGCTCTTTCCTGCTGGCTAGCACATGATGCCATCACTGCTACAGCGAAAAGACCTAAAATATATTTTTTCATATAAAAAGTTCAACAGTTTTCGGATTATACAGCCGATTTACTAATTTGCAAAAATATAACTTTTTTGTCAATAGATTTTTTTTTATGAATATTTAACGTAATTTTAGTCTGCAGCGTATCCTAAAATTGCAAAAACACTTAATAAAAGATTCATTCTTACTTTCTTTTCAGCCTCTTTTGCATAGGCTTCTTCGTTTTTGCTTGGTACGTAAAGCTCATAAAAATTTTTATTCCGGATCACAAATAAGGTAGAGCCGATAATCATCGTAAGAATATCTTCCGGCTTTGGTGTAAAAGTAAACACTCCGGAGGCTACCCCTTTTTTAATGACTTCATCCAGTTTTTTTACAAACAGCTGGTAAAAATCCAGCAATTCATCTTTTAAATTCTCTGTATGACGGAGTTCCTGGGTAACAAACCCATGAAAATAATTGTATTTGAACAGCTGGGAAACAATATATTTTATCATTTCGCGCATCTGCATTTCGGGCTTTCCTTCCTTAATGGTATCCGCAAATTCTGAAAAATTTTCCCTGGTCTTCAATACTCTATACTGATAGAGATAAGACATCATTTTCTCCTTGGAACCGAAATAATAGGAGATCATAGCGACATTGATATTAGCCTTAGAACAAATATCCCTTACAGAAGTTCCCTCGTACCCTTTCTTTGCAATCAATTCTTCTGCAATGTCCAGTATGTGAATCTGTTTTTCAGTAAATTTTTTTTTCATGAAGTGTACTTTGAGTAAAGTTAAGAAATTTTTAACACATTTATAAACGATCGTTTAATAATTTTATATTAATTCCAAATAGTCGTATTTTTGAGTATGGAATTTTTCGATTTTCATCACCATAAAAAAAGTATCAGAAATGGAATTTACAATTTGGATATTGAACAAATTCCACCGGATTTCCCTTATTCAATAGGAATTCACCCGAATGACATTAATATTTCGGATATAGACCATCAGATGACATGGATGAAGGATATGATATTTCAGAATTGTTTTGCTATTGGTGAATGTGGTCTGGATTCTTTGGTACCAACTGATCAGAAAATTCAGGAGGAAGTCTTTTTACAACAGATTAGAATTTCCAATGAAGTAAAGAAGCCTGTTATTGTACATTGTGTCAGAAAATTTTATGAAGTGATTTCTTTTAAAAAAAAGGCGGAACAACCTATGATCATTCATGGTTTTAATAAAAAACGGCAAATTGCAGAGGATCTTCTGGCCAATAATTTTTATCTGAGTTTTGGAAAAGCTGTTTTGTATAATTTATCTTTGCAGGATATTTTAAAAACCACTCCATTAGACAAATTCTTTTTAGAAACTGACAATGAAGATTTTGAGATCGAAGAATTGTACCTAAAAGTTTCGGAAATAAAAGGAATTTCTTTGGATGATCTCAACGAACAAATTTTAGAAAACTTACACACAATAAAAAATGGATAAATACTGGCTGGAAAGAACAGAACTTCTCATTAAGGAAGAAGGTTTGGAAAAATTGAACAAAGCAACTGTTCTTGTTGTAGGATTAGGAGGTGTTGGTTCCTTTGCTGCTGAATTTCTGGCTAGAGCCGGCGTAGGAAGTATGACAATAGTAGATGGTGATACTGTAGATATTACCAATGTAAACAGACAGCTCCCTGCTCTAAGATCCACTGTTGGAAAACATAAAGTGGAAGTTGTTGCTGAAAGGCTGTTAGACATCAATCCGGATCTTAAATTAACTAAAATCAATGAGTTTCTGAATCCTGAAAGAATGGATGAAGTGATGGATTCTTCGCCATTTGATTATGTTCTGGATTGTATAGACAGTGTGACTCCAAAATTAAGCTTAATTATAGCCGCTAAAAGAAAAAAAATAAAAATAGTAAGCTCGATGGGAGCTGGAGGAAAGACCGATCCAAGTAAGGTATTGGTGAGAGACATCAGCAAAACCGAGCATTGCCATCTTGCAAGACAGATAAGAAAAAGGCTGAGAAAAGTAAAAATCGACAAAGGGGTACGTTGTGTTTTTGCCAACGATATTCAGGATGAGGAAAGTCTGAAAATGACAGACGGAACCAATTATAAAAGATCTTTTTATGGAACAATCAGCTATATGCCTGCCATTTTTGGGCTTTATGCTGCTGCTGAAGTGATTAATCATTTACTGAAACAAGATTAATGCAGAATTCCAGATACCCCAGGGCGGAAAAGCTCAAAAAAAATACAGAGATCAGCTTGCTTTTTGAAAAGGGTAAGTGGAAAACTTCCGGAAATCTGAGAATTATTATTCTGAAAGACAAACCTACTCTCCCGGTAGAAAACGGAAAGCTTGGTGTTTCTGTTTCTAAAAGATATTTTAAAAAAGCTGTTCACAGAAACCGTATCAAGAGGTTACTGAGGGAATGTTATCGATTGAATAAGGATTTATTTAAAGAAGCTTTTGGAGAAAAGACTATGGCAATGCTGTTTTGGGTTTCTTCTGAGATGCCTCCAAAATTTCAGGAAGTGGAAGCACAATTTATCAGGCTTTGTGAAACGCAGAAAAAGTAATTTTAATCTGACAGATTATTCATTTAATTACTTATCTACAATAGAAATCTGTGAAAATCTGTAGTTAATATTTCTCACAGATTTCATTCTTCATTTTATTTTTTCTCACCACTGATAACACAGATTGGCACAGATGATTACGGATACAAGTTTCTATAAAGTCTATATTTCACAGACTTTGCTGATTATTCAAATTTATTCTTGTGAAGCGTTTGAAGTTTATACTTCGTAATCCCATTTCCAAATCTCCCCTTACAATCCTTCAAATCTCGCATACTTTTTGTATTTTTATAGGAAACAATAAATCTGAAAATTAATATGTTAGATCAAGTTCCCTATCTTTCGTATGTCATCAGTGCATTCATTGGCATTGGATTGTCAGCAGCCACAGGCTTCAGGGTTTTTCTTCCCATGTTTGCCGTGAGTCTGGCGTCTTATTTTCACTGGATTCCAATGAATGAAAATTTTGAATGGCTTGCGGGCTTGCCCACATTAATCACCACAGGTATTGCGACAGTGGTTGAAATTCTGGCGTACTATATTCCTTTTATTGATCATTTACTGGATACGGTCTCCATTCCGATGGCTACAGTGGCCGGCTCTGTTTTATTTGCCAGTCAGTTTGCCGAACTGGGAACATTTCCGCAATGGGCCCTGGCTTTAATTGCGGGTGGAGGGACGGCAGCTACCATCAGCTCAGGTTTTGCAGGAATACGGGCTGCTTCTACGGCAACTACCGGTGGATTGGGTAATTCTGTAGTAGGAACTACCGAAACAGCAGGAGCTGGCATTATGACCATCCTTGCCATGGTAGCACCTATTATAGCCGCTGTTCTGGCTATTATCTTATTGTTTTTGGTAATTGTCTATGGAAGGAAAGCATGGAGAAAACTTAGGAACAAAAAAGTGGCCTCAAATTAATATAAAACAAAAGGTACAGCTTTTACTTCTGTACCTTTTATATTTTAGTTTTTACTTCTAAAGTCTTTGATCTCTTTAATTTTAGTTTCGAAATATTCTTTCTTCTCCGGATATTTTTTGATCAGTATTCCAAATGCTTTAATTGCTTTGGAGTATAGTTTCTGTTCAACATAAAGATTCGCCAATGTCTCAGTCATCAGGTGGGAAATATCATCATTCTTTTCTTTCACCACATAAGAGCTTTCTTCTTTTAACTGGCTGATTCTAGGATTGTTTTCAATAAAGTTTTCAATTGCCTTTTCTTTGATCTCCTCTTTTTCTTTTACAACTTCATCTACTCGGTCTATTTTCAACCAGCTTTGCCAGGTATTGATAAACCCCGGAACATTACTGTTAATTGAAGATTGGGCTGTATTTTCCGCTACTGTATCCTTCATTGATTCTCCTTTTGCAGGCTCTTCTTTCTTTTCCTTCTGTCCTTCTCCAACCTTCAGGCTCGAAATATCCGTACCAAAGAATGAAACATTCATCACAGGAACTTCTTCTTTCTTTTCCTGCGAAACCGTTTCAGGAACATCCTGTACCTCCTCTGAACTATCCTCAGATTTTTCTTCTGATAATTCCTGAGCTTCTTCTACAGCCGGCAAAATATCTTCAGCAGAAGGCTCTATTATTTCTTCCGTTTCTTCAACAGACTCTATATTTTTTGCTTCCGGCTCTACCACAGGGGCTTCTGTTGCTACAGGGATAGCTGTGGCAGAAACAACGGCTACTACAGGTTTATTAATCAAAGAATCAGGTATATGGGATTCCAGGCTCATAGGCTTCCAGGCTGTCTGAACTTCAGGAACGGACTCTTCTGCAACTTCTATTTCCGGTTCCGGCTGTTCAATCGCTTCTTCATGTGGTTCTTCTTCTTTAACCTCTGCCTGTTCAGGGCTTTCTTCTCCTGTTGACCAGAAGTGGAAATTTTGAGTTTCCGCAAAACTTATCTCGTCATCTTCAGCAGCTTTCGGTTCTGTTTCTTCTTCCTGAGGAGCAGATTTGGTTTCCTTCATCTTTTTCTCAACCTCCTCAATCAGACGTCTCATTTCCTCCTCATGCTTATTTACATTAGGTAAAGGAACTTCAACTGTTTCAGCGATGCTATCATTAGTGGCCTGGATCTTAACATCAGGCAGGAATGCATCTGTTCCGTGGAAACTTAATTCGGTATCCGGTTCTTCTTTTTCAGTTTCATAAACTGGAATTTCTTCATCCGCAACGGCTTCAGCGTCCTCTTCTGAAACTTCAGCTATATTTTCTTTAACCTCTGCTTCTGTCAATAAGGATTCTGTCTCCTCAAAGCTTAGGCTGTTGTCTTCTTCTACTTTTTCTTCTATAGCTTCTGAGGTAATCTCATTTTCCTCAACAACCGTTTCCGATGTAAAGTTTTCTCCTGCATTCTCTTCTGTTCCCTGTTGTACCTCTTCTACTTCCTGTTGAATTGTCTCTTTTACTTCAGGTTCGGATTTTTGAGTGACCAATGTTCCTGACTCTAATGTAGATTCAAGATCAATTGTTTCAGCATTTTCCTCATCAAGGAAGTTTTCCTCACCTTCAAACAGAATTCTGTTTCTTTCTCCGTTTACATAGATATGCTGAACCTCCTGGTTTGTTGGCAATATGCATGTTTCCTTTTCTGCTACTGTTTTTACAGAAGTCTCTGTTTCTTCTCTTTTTATTGGGAAACCCTTGACATTATAATTATATTTAACAGGCTTCTCAGCCACTATTACAGAGGGTTTCTCTTCAGTTACTTCCTGCTGAATCTTCCCGTTTATCAGTTGATAAAGAATTTTTTTATCAGTGGTATAAGCCGCTGTAATAGAAAGTTCTTTCTGATAATTTTCTTTCTCATACAGGTGTACTCCATACAGATGAAGCGCCCTGATATTTTGAATATAGGGAAATGCATGAATCTCTTCCTTCAAAAGGCCAAGGTCTTCTGACTGAATATTTTTTGGATTTTTTATTAATTCTAAAACTCTGGGATTCATCTTACCAATTCGCTACAATGTCGTTAAAAATCTTGTTAATAATTCTCTCAGTCACAATTTTTACTTGCTGACTTTCGATATCACTCTGAGACAAGTTACTGTTAAAAGCAGCCTCATCCGTATAGGTTCTGTCAAAACTGGAATCCGGGTGTACTTTATTTTCATAGTGTACTTTTACAGTAATTGTAAGTCTATTCTGAGCCTGTTGTATTACTCCGCCAGACGGATTGGTCTGGGTATTGGAACTGATCGTAGTAGGCGAAATGGAGTAATCTGTAATCTCACCTTCTATCAGAATATCAGGATTTGATTTTGTTCCTTTCAATGTGGTTCTCTGTAAAAACCTGTTCTGAATATCTGTAGAGAACTGTTGTGACAATGCAGGGTTTACAAGAGGTGCATTGTTTGGAAACTCATTGATCTGGACGGTTTTCTCGTCTGTAAGAGATGATCCGGTAAAGCTGTAGCATGACTTTAATACTCCCAGCAGAGCAAAGAGCATCACTACCAAAAATGGCTGTTTCAGACGGATATTTTTAATTTTAAAATTCATTTTTAGATCCAATTTCAGTGATTTCATCATACTCAATCTGTTGAATAGCATCTTCGTAAGCAAAATAATTAGCAGTATATGCTAATGGAATGGTAAGAAAAATCCCAATCCCACAAGCAAGAAATCCAATCTGAGCCAAAAGGCTTACTACAAATGAAAAAAGAAGAATTGCTATAAGATTCCCTTTAGTCATTACTTTTGAAATATTCCAGGCTGTCTTGATCTCTTTGATTCCTTTAAGACTGATTAATGGAACGATGTAGAATGCTTTTAGGGCAAAATAGTAGACCGCTACCATAATAAAAACTACATAAGGAATTATAAAAATCATTGCAAGTGGCCCAGCATCATTCCCATTATTAGACAATGCTCCTGTTAAAGCCAATACAATCACTAATGGAATGTAAATGAGTAAAACTCCTCCAAAAACAATTAACTGTAGAATAAAGTAAGGCATAAAGTCTTTAAAATCAAAAATATCTCCCGGGCTTGCTGGCTGATTTTTATTGATTTTATGAAGATATCTATACATATTACCCATTCCTAATAATCCGCAAAAAGGAATAATCGACATCACAACGCACACTAAAAATGCGGTAAATACGTTTCCGAAATCTTTCTTCAAAAGTTCGAATCCTTTGTTAATATATTCCCCGAATTTAAAATTAATCGGCTTTGGTTTTAAATTTATATCCATGATTGATTGTGCTTTTCTAATCTTCCAGATTATACTGTTTTATTTTTCTATACAAAGTTCTTTGTGAAATACCCAGCTCATCCGCTGCCCTGTTCCTTCTTCCTTTATGTTTTTCCAACGCTTTGATAATCAAATCTTTTTCGTTATTCTGAAGAGAAAGGGATTCTGGTCTGTTTTCCTCTACTTCAATGTCCTCAATATCTTCGTAACTGTCATCCGGGCTTGAAATAATGGTCGGGTTTTGTACTGCCGGTGCCTCATTATTCTCAAAATACAGCAATGATCCTGAGTTGATTTGTGGCTGAGCTTCAGGGGTATAAATTCTGTTAATCAGATTTTTTTCATGATTGCTGAGATCTGCTGTTCCTCTGTTCTTTATTAATTCCGAAGTTAAGGATTTTAAATCATTAATATCATTCCGCATATCAAAGAGAATTTTATACATGATTTCTCTTTCACTTCCAAAATCATTTGGTTTTGGTGTACTCTGGTTGCTGACCACCATTGGAAGATGGGTTTCCATCGGAATATATTCTGCAAGTTTTTCTGCAGTGATATTTCTGTTCCTTTCCACAACGGTCATCTGCTCAACAAGATTTCTTAACTGACGGATATTCCCTGGGAAAGAGTAATTTTCTATATAATGAACGGCACTTTGCTCCAGTTCCAGTTCAGGCATTCTGTATTTTTCTGCAAAATCGATGGCAAATTTCCTGAACAACAGATGAGTATCTCCTTTTCTTTCTCTTAAAGGAGGCATATCAATCTGAACGGTATTCAAACGGTAATAGAGATCCTCACGGAACCTTCCGTCATGAATAGCCTTCATCATGTTGACATTGGTAGCTGCTACAATTCTTACATTGGTCTTTTGTACCTGTGAAGATCCTACCTTCATAAATTCACCGCTTTCCAGGACTCTTAAAAGACGAACCTGGGTCTGCAAAGGAAGCTCACCTACCTCATCCAAAAAGATTGTTCCGCCATCTGCCACCTCAAAATATCCTTTTCTGGTAGCTGTAGCTCCTGTAAAAGCTCCTTTTTCGTGTCCAAAAAGTTCTGAATCTATGGTTCCTTCAGGAATAGCTCCACAGTTGACTACAATATAAGGCTGGTGTTTTCTTCTGGATTCTGAATGAATGATCTTCGGAATAAATTCTTTTCCTACTCCACTTTCTCCGATAACAAGGACGGAAATGTCTGTAGGTGCAACCTGTATCGATTTTTCCAGGGCTCTGTTGAGTGCCGGAAAATTCCCGATAATTCCGAAGCGGTTTTTTATGTTTTGTAGCTCGTTGCTCATAAGTAAATTTTTGATTATTGATTTAATGTTATGTTCTACAGTTCTTCAATCTGTTTTCTGTAGACTTTGTTAAAATGATGTGTATAGCCATCTTTCATGGTCTTTCCCTCATCATACGTTTTTAAGGCTAACATTTTTAAATCCAAATAATCTTTGTTTCTGATTTTAGAAACTTTACTTTTAAAGTATATATTCTCGGCAAAGTCGTATTCTTTGCTTTGTTTTTCAAAATTTTCCAGGGCTTTATCATATTTTCCCTGTTCAAAATAGGTTACTCCAAGCTGGTAATGGTCAAACATTCCCTTTACATACCCTCTTGTAACCAGCAGTCTTTCAATAATTCCGACGGCCTTTCCTTTCTGTCCTAAAGCACTGTAGGACATAGCTTTCACTACATCCAGATTATAATCTCCATTTTGTGATCTTCCCAGATCTTCGGGATAATATTTTTTAAGCTCTTCCAGATCCAGGACAGCTCCTTTATAGTCTCTTAAAAACTGAAATTTACACCATCCTCTATATCCCAAATGTTTTTTAGGATCTAAAGCAACGGCTTTATCGATCAATATTTTCCAGGATGCAAAATCTCCATTTTTGAGATAAGGCACTGCTTTCTCCATATAAGCACTGGAGAAGTCCGGACAAAGTTCAATCGCTCTGTCAAAACCTTCCTGAGATGCTCGGAACCCCTGTAAATCTGAAGCCTGATTGTAAAGTTCACAAGCTTTTTTACAGTCCTCACCCTCTATTGCACTACAGTTGACCTGTGCAATAGTATTGGTGTACACGATAAGTAACAAAAAGCTAAGGTAATACCTCTGAAACTTGTCCATCTTCAATTTTATAGGTTAAATACTGATAGTAATCTATTTTTAAACCTTCTATCTTTTTTGGCATCCAGCCATTTAATGATTTTGTAAACTTTAGCAGCTTATTTTCAAATTCTCCATCCAAAGCAACATCTTTCAAATCCGAATCCAGATGCTTTACTCTGAACAATCCTGCCTTTCCTTCACAATTTACTAAAAATCTCACGGTAATATATCCATTGATCTTTTTTTCTGAGGAAATATTTTCTTTTTTAAGTCTTTCTTCAATAGCAATCTTTTCTCCCTTATAATCAAACTGCTGGGATACATTATAATATTGAAAACTGAAAGGTTTGTCCTTTCCTGCTCCACATTTCTTAAAATCGGTTTCATCCAGTTTTTCATCAAAGGTAATATCACCTACAATATCAGGATATTTGCTCATGGTTTTCTCTGCCTGGCAGGAAAACAATGCAAAAGAAAACAGAGTAAAAAGAAAAGCCGCTTTCAAAAACTTAAATTTATTCTGTGATTCTTCCTAAAAGTGTGCCCTGAGTGTTATCATACACAAAAACTTCCACAATGTCACCTATTTTCTGTTCTTCAAGTTTATCAAAGACACAAACGGCATTCTGGGAATTTCTTCCTTTCCATTGGTTTTCATTTTTTCTGGAAGTTCCTTCAATTAGAACCTTATGCATTCTTCCTACATAAGACTTCATTCTCATTCTGGAAAGCTCTCCCTGAAGGGCAATAATCTCTGCAAGACGTCTCTGTTTCACATCAGCAGGAATATTGTCTTCCATTTTCTTGTGGGCAGGGGTTCCCGGTCTTTCCGAATAAGCGAACATATACCCATAGTCATATTCCACTTCCTTCATCAGGCTTAATGTATCCTGATGATCTTCTTCTGTTTCATTACAGAATCCTACGATCATATCCTGAGAAAAGGCTACTTCCGGAACAATTTCCTTAGCTTTTCTGATCAGTTCAAGATATTCTTCACGGGTATGCTGTCTGTTCATTGCTTCAAGCATATTATTGCTTCCACTCTGAACAGGAAGGTGTACATATTTACAGATGTTATCGTGTTTTGCCATCGTTCTGAATACATCAAGGCTCATATCCTGAGGATTTGATGTAGAGAATCTGATTCTCATTTCAGGAACTGCTTTCGCTACTAAATCAAGTAATTGAGCGAAGTTTACTGCAGTTGCCTTCTGCATTTCAGATGCTTTTGCAAAGTCTTTTTTAGGACCACCCCCGTACCATAAGTAAGAGTCTACATTCTGTCCTAAAAGGGTAATTTCTTTATACCCGCTATTGGCAAGGTCTTTACATTCCTCAATAATGGAATGTGGATCACGACTTCTTTCTCTACCTCTTGTAAAAGGAACAACGCAGAATGTACACATATTATCACAACCTCTGGTAATGGTAACAAAAGCTGTTACTCCGTTTCCGCCTAAACGAACCGGATTGATATCTGCATAGGTTTCCTCTTTGGAAAGAATTACATTGATGGCATCTCTACCATCATCAGTTTCCTTCAATAGATTAGGTAAATCTCTATAGGCATCCGGTCCTACTACAAGGTCAACCAGCTGTTCTTCTTCTAAAAATTTAGTTTTCAATCTTTCCGCCATACACCCAAGAACTCCTACCGTCATATTTGGTTTTTCTTTCTTAAGTTTTTTAAACTGGGCAAGACGCATTCTTACCGTCTGCTCAGCTTTTTCACGGATAGAGCATGTATTCAACAGGATCAGGTCAGCTTCTTCAACTTTCATTGTTGTATTATATCCCTGTTCGTTAAGAATGGAGGCAACAATTTCTGAATCAGAGAAGTTCATCTGACAGCCATAGCTTTCTAAAAACAGTTTTTTAGAGTTTTCAGGTCTTTCGGCAATAGCAAATGCTTCACCCTGTTTTGTCTCGTCTATATATTTTTCCTGCACGATAATCAATTTAAAGGTTCGGGATTAAAACACAGGGATTTGTTCCGTGAATTTTAAACTACGAACAGATGAGTCTGCAAAGATACAAAATATTGTGACAGAATGGCAGGAGGATTATTATGATCTGTTAAACTCATAAAAGATGTGATTTTCCTCTGCTTAATGAGTATTAATCTCCGTGATCAAAATGATCTGATGTAAAGTTAATTTTGATGATTTTCTTAGAAACTACAGGCTGTCCATCTTTAACTGCCGGCTTCCATTTTTTCTTTACTTTTTTAATCGCAAATTTCATATCATCAATAAACATTTCGCTGTTTTTTACTTTTGGCAACACATCAAGGTTCTCTATCTTACCACTTGTATTCACATCAAAAACAAAAACAAACTGTCCGTTTACTGCATATTTCCCCAAATCGATATAAGAATGAACCATTTGCAAAAACTCTTTAGCAAAAGCATCATCTCCTCCCGGAAATTCTGCATTTTGTGAAGTCATTACTTTTTCTTTGGGAGCTTGTCATTCCTGGGAATAACCCATAAATCCAAAAAACAGAAGTACAATTAAAATGGTTTGTTTCATAGTTATAGTTTGTCAATAATAAAAAAAGGTAGCTTGCCCAGAGAACAATCTATCATCCCTGATTTTATCTTAAAAAAGTAAAGAAAACGATTGGTATTTATTCATGTTTAATTTACATGTCTATTGATAAGGAAGAGAAATTCATTTTCACTTTCATCTGAGATTTTACAGGTTGTCCGTTACAGGTTGCAGACTTCCAACTTCTTTTGATTCTTCTTACTACATACTGCATATCATCAAAAAAAGCTTCGCTATGCAGAACTTTTGGATTACCAACGGCATCAATTACTTTCCCTGTTTCATCTATAATCAAAGTAAATGTAAAGTCCCCGCTCAGCGTATAAAAATCTGCATTCAGATAGGTATACATATATTTGCTCAGGATATCTTTGTATGCTGAAGCTCCTCCTTCGAAAGCAGCCGGTTTAAAATCATTACACTTTACAGCAACCTGCATAAAAGGTTCTTTGATGTCTATTTTAAAAAGATTTTTATTATTTTCTACAATAAAAGACTCATCTCTATCCTCAAGCTCCTGGGCAAAAACTAAGTTTGTAAAACAAAGAGCAAAAAATAAAAGTATCATTTTCATAGCCTGATCTATTCATTAAATTAATAAACAAAGGTAAATATTTAAATGTCTTACAAAAAAGAAAAACTTCACACAATGTGTGAAGTTCTAAAAAAATGTTTTCTATAGTATTTGTTTAAAATATTTAGAATAATCTCTATAACAGCCCTTTAATGTGTTTATAATTACTTTTCACTGTTTCAAGCACCTCATCCATTTTCCCACCCAACATTAGCTGAGCCATAGATTTGGTCATCCCCAACACCTGATCCAGTTCAATTTTCGGTGGTAGTGCCAATGCATTAGGATTTGTAAAGATATTAAGAAGATAGGGTCCGTCATGGTCAAGACATTCCTTAATAGCATTTTCTACTTCTTCAGGCTTATGAACATTTTTCCCGGGATACCCCATCGCCTGAGCAACTAATGCAAAATCCGGGTTGATCATATCTGTTTCATTATCCGGCATTCCACCCACTTCCATTTCCAATTTTACCATTCCCAGGGTTCTGTTATTGAATACGATCAGCTTTACCGGAAGTTTATACTGGAAAATAGTAGCCATATCTCCCAGCAGCATAGATAATCCTCCGTCCCCACACATCGCAATCACCTGTTTTTCTGGATGTGACAAGGATGCTCCAATAGCCATAGGCATTGCATTAGCCATTGATCCATGATTAAATGATCCCAACATCTTCCGTTCTCCGGTTCCTGTAATGAATCTTGCTCCCCAAACACAGCACATTCCTGTATCTACCGTAAAAATGGCATCTTTTTTAGCTAACTGATCTAATGTATGGGCAACATATTCCGGCTGAATGGCATCTTCTTTTCCTGAATCTCTTACATATTCAAGTTGGTTCTCTTTTACTTTATCATAAAACGCTAACTGCTCATTGAGAAAGTCGACATCTTTTTTCTCATTCAGCATTGGAAGTAAGGCTATAATGGTTTGTTTAACATCTCCTGTAAGCCCCAATTCAAGCTTTGCTCTTCTTCCCAGCCTTTCCGGGCTTTCATCAATCTGAACAATTTTATTTTTCACAGGCATAAACTTCTGATATGGGAAATCGGTTCCGAGAAGAATAACAAGATCTGCATCGTGCATGGCATGATAAGCTGAAGGAAATCCCAACAGCCCTGTCAGTCCGATTTCATTAGGATTATTAGGCTGAATAGCCATTTTTCCCCGAAATGAATATCCTACAGGCGCTTTTAATACTTGAGACAACTGTACAACCTCAGCATTGGCGTCAGCGGCACCGATTCCACAATAAAGGGTAACTTTTTTACTTTCATTGATGAGAGTAGCCAAATTTTTCAACTCATCGTCCGATGGTCTGATTAATGGATTGGTCTTAAATATCTGGGTGGAAGTTGTTGTTTCCTGTGCCTCCAATTCTGAAACATCACCCGGAAGGCCTATCACTGCAACTCCCTTTTTGGAAATTGCATGTTGAATAGCGGTCTGAAATGTTCGCTGCACCTGTTCAGGCCTTGTGATCATTTGATTATAATAGCTGCAATCGTCAAAAAGCTTTATGGTATTCGTTTCCTGAAAATAATCCATGCCCATTTCATCACTGGGAATCGTAGAGGCAATTACCAGCATCGGAACATGAGATCTATGCGCTTCATACACCCCGTTAATCAGATGAACATGGCCGGGACCACAGCTTCCTGCGCATACTGCGAGCCCATCAAGTTCAGCTTCTGCAGCGGCGGCATAAGCTCCAACTTCTTCATGTCTTACATGAATCCATTGAATGCTGCTTTTCTTTACCGCAACATTTAGGTGATTGAGACTGTCCCCGGTAACTGCATAAATTCTTTTCACATTGGCATTTTCGAGCATTTCAACAATTTGCTCTGCTATATTTTTGGCCATAATTAATAGATTTGGTGTTGTTTTTCTGTAGTGTGATTAGGATAAAAAGAACCTAAGCCTATCAAATTTAGCTAATTAATTGATAAACCCAGCCATCATAAATATTAAAAAACTTGTAAATTTTTCTTTAAATTTTAACTCAATGACTTTTATTTTAACGTAGTGGTCACTAAGGTTTGTAATTTAGGTATGATGATTTTTAAGTCGTAAATATATTTTACTCAGCACCTTTGCAAACGTAGAATATAGATTTCATATTATTTATCCGGCAGGCTTAGCATAAAAACAAAACGGCCATCCCAAAGGACAGCCGTTTATTTATTATTTTCTATTAACTTATATCACCACTTCAATCTGGTTTCTCAATAAATCTTCAAATTCATCTCTTTTACGGATCAGGTGGGCTTTCCCATCAAGGAATAACACCTCAGCAGGTTTTAATCTTGAATTGAAATTTGAACTCATTTCAAAACCGTAAGCTCCTGCGTTGTGAAATGCAAGAATATCACCTTCTCTTACTTCGTGTAATTTTCTATCCCATGCAAAAGTATCTGTTTCGCAGATGTTTCCTACTACCGTATAAATTCTTTCTGCACCTTTTGGATTAGACAAGTTTTCAATAGCGTGGTAAGAATCGTAAAACATTGGACGAATCAGGTGGTTAAATCCAGAGTTTACTCCAACGAAAACAGTAGCAGTAGTTTGCTTGATGACATTTGCTTTCACTAAAAGGTATCCGCTTTTTCCTACTAAGAACTTACCCGGTTCAAACCATAATTCGAATTTCCTTCCGGTTGTTTTTGAGAATTCGCCTAAAACTTTTTCTACTTTTCTTCCTAATGTTTTAACATCTGTTTCTTCTTCATTGTCCTGATAAGGGATTTTGAAGCCACTTCCCATATCCAGATATTTCAGATTAGGGAAATGCTCAGAAAGTTCAAGCATGATATCCAGTGCCTGAAGGAAAACTTCAGGATCTTTGATCTCACTTCCTGTGTGCATGTGAAGTCCTTCAACGTTAAGGTTGGTACTTTTCATCACTCTTTCAATGTGACGAAGCTGATGGATAGAGATCCCAAACTTGCTGTCGATGTGACCTGTTGAAATTTTGTAGTTCCCTCCGGCAAAGATATGTGGGTTGATTCTTACAAAGATAGGGTAAGAGTTTCCGTATTTATTCCCAAATTGTTCAAGAATGGAAATGTTATCAATGTTAATATGAACTCCGAAAGACATTGCTTCTTCTATTTCCGCCAAGTCAACACAATTGGGAGTAAACAATATTTTCTCTTTTGGAAATCCTGCTTTTAGCCCTAGTTTAACTTCATTAATAGATACACAATCCAAAGATGCACCCAGTTTCTTGACATATTTAAGGATATTGATATTCGTCAACGCCTTCGCCGCATAGAAGAACTTAGTATGTTTTAAAAAGGAAGACGTAAGCTTCTCGTATTGAACTTTGATGGATTCAGCATCATAAACATACACTGGTGTGCCAAACTCATTGGCAATCTTTAATAATTCTTGTGAATTCATAATTTGATTTTAACATAAAAAAAGGCAGATTCTTCAAAAAAAGAGTCTGCCACATTGATTATTTTTTATGCAAGACAACTCTTTTAAATATTCCAAACCTTAGAGAACTTAACAGCTCCCTTTTTTCCAGTTTTTATTTGTTTAAAATTTTGCATTGCTTCGATTTATTTTTTGCAAAAATACTATTTATTTTTTATTTTAAGATAATTGATTTAAAAAGTATCTTCTTCCTAATCAAAATTTAACGTCTAATTTTTTTATTATTTAGGCAAGGGTAATGTCTCAAAATCACCGCGCAAAAGGGCAAGCTGCAGTTCATTATTCAAATCTGCTGAAGACAACTGAAGATCAATTTTCAATTTGGCAAGCTTACTTAATGTCTGTATCTGTGTAAACAGCTCATAAAAACCAAAGGATATTACCTTTCCGTTTTCAATAATTAAAAATAGCTTCTCACCTAATTTTCTTCCGGTACCCAGCCAAAGCTCGTTTCTTTTTCTAAATTCTATCTTCTGCTTTAACACTGCTACATCATTGTATTCTTCCTGAGCACCAATAAACTGAACGGCTTTTGTACCCTGAGTAAATGACCTGAATTTCAGAATTGCTTTTTCTGTTTTATTGAGCGTATTTTTTTCAACAACATATTTCTTGTTTCTGAAATAAAGTCCGAATGGCAGAACTTCTTTTTTCTTACTATTTTTAGAGTTCAGGATTAATTTGGCAATAATATCTGTTCCGGTAAGCTCAAAATTAATCTGTTCAGCATCCTTTTGAACCTGTTCCCATTTTTTTGATTTGGAATTGAATAACTTTTTTGAAAATTTATTGATATCCTGAACATAATCGGAAAAAATAATTCTTCCGGCTTCATCCTGAAAATAAACGAATCCTTTTTCATTCGGAAGATCCTGTGTAAGCACCTTAATCCTATTGATATAGGTCTTGGCATTGGTTTCATCATGTTGCTTCTGAATAATTTCATTTTCAGTATCCTTTGATACTAAAAGTTTAAACAGTTCCAGGGTTGCTCTGGCATCTCCATCAGCTCTGTGATGATTAGTCAAGGGGATTCCCAGTGACTTTACCAGCTTACCGAGAGAATAGCTCACTTCATCAGGAATCAGTTTTTTCGCTAATGGAATAGTATCCAAAGTATTGATTTTGAAATCATAACCAAGCCTTTTAAATGATTGACGAAGCATTCTGTAATCGAAATCAATATTGTGCCCCACCAATGTTGTATTTTGGGTAATTTCAATAACTCTTTTAGCTATTTCATGGAATTTTGGCGCTGTCTTCACCATTTTTGGTGTAATACTGGTCAGTTTCTGAACAAAAGGAGTAATATCTCCTTCCGGGTTGACAAGCGATATAAACTGATCTGTAATTTTCTGCCCATCATATCTGTAGATGGCAATATCTATAATGCATTCATTTCTATAACCTGCACCATTACTTTCTATGTCTATAATTGAATACATTGATTTTCCCTTTAACTGCTGTGTTTATTATTAAAAATTTTAACTCTTTCATCTGATATTCTTTTCCCGCCAGTGAAGATAACCTGCTAAAATAGTAAAAAATATATCAAAATAAGTTACCCAAAAAGCTTACCACTTAGTCACTAATATATAAAATTATTTCAATTTTTTGATTTTTGCGGTATAAGTTATTGCATTTCCAGTACTTCTATTCTTATTAAGTCCTCCTATAATTATCTCGTTATTTGGAGTGATTCCCATAGCACTGATATTTTCAAAGAAGTCATTGGGATTACCATCTTCCCTATCAGAAAACACGCCATCATTCTGGATACTGAAACTGGTATCTAAAGTACCATCAGTATTTACCCTTATTGTATATCCGTCATTATCTACAAATAACTTTCCGCGTTTTCCAGCAATCAGCAATTTATTATCACCCTGAACATTAATGTTATAAAAATGAGCATTTGAATCAGCAGAATTGTAAGCATATTCGAAAATCCCTCCATTTCCATAAGATGTATCCAAAGTCCCTGTTGAATTATATTTTTCTACAAGCAGAGTCGTATTGAAGTTTTCTGTTTTCTCTGTAATGATATAAACATTATTCAGATTATCCAGAGCTACTTTTTTAAATATAAAATTAGTGTCAGGAGTATAAGGGATTTCCATAGTCCCTATAGTTCCGAAACTTCCTGAAGGATTACCATCAAGATCATATTGTTTAATAATTTTTTTATCTGTTTTAAAATCAATGGTTACAATTCTCTGGCTGTTTACATCTGATTTGGTCAAATCAGCGTCATATGAACCATATTTCTGGATAACAGGGATATATTTGTTATTATTGGCAAAAGAATCATCAATAGTGCCATCTAAATTATATCTGCACATCACAGGGCTTGAAAATTGAGTACCATATGAGGAATAATACGCATACATTTTATTCTTGGTAGCAGAATAAATGATTTTATTAATATATCTCTGATCTGCTCCCGGTAAGTTTTTAAACTCGAAATTATCTATAATTTTTCCATTATCGTCTAAAATAACACTATACCGTTGCGTATTGGTTCCATAGATAAAAACATTAGCTACCACTTTATTATTGGGTAACAGGTCGAATTCACTGACAGCCATTCCGGTAAAGGTTCCATTATTTCCGAAAGACAGATCCGGGGTTCCGTTGTCCAGATATCTTTTCAGCTGATTCTGATACAGTACATATATTTTACCATCCTGTCTTACTTTAATATTATTGATTTCTGTAGCATAAGAAGATCCACATTCTACAGGTAACATGGTCATACTACTGCCAAGCTTATTAAATTGAATATAGTTCCCCGTAACTTCCCTACAAAACAGATTACCATACATTGTCATTGGACTTGTAAAGTTCCCTACAGGCAAAACATCAAATGCTCCTGCAACCAGATAATCATCGTAGTTACTCAAGTTATTAACGGCTGGTCCACTGGCAAATGTACTTCCGTCAGCATCGAACTCCCTGTATAAAACATCTTTGTATACTCCTGGCTTTTTATACCCTATAGCATAAATAATTTCCTGGTTACTGGCATTTACCTTAGCACCTACATCATTCACTACATCTTCTTTAGTTCCCTCATCATAAGTAACTTTTCCAGCTCCGCCAAAAGAAGTATCATAACTTCCGTCAGCATTAAGTTTTACCAATGCTGCATCAATATTGTTGACCATCCTTGTACAAGAGCCTCCCAGCATGATTTTGCCATTGTATAAAATCTTCATCACATTGAGCTGGTCATTCCCTCCAAAAAAATCTATCGTTTTAATCCCGTTCGTTCCAAAAGAAGAATCATAAGTTCCGTCAGGATTCAGTCTTGCAATAAAAAAATCTGATTGCGCTCCATTGTTTGTAGTTCCTGCAATCAGCATTTTATCATCAGGAAGAATTTTGAGACTTTTAATTTCAGATTGTGTTCCAATCGGGTACAGCATGAATCCCTTTTGGTTAAAAGTTTTATCTACGTAACCGTTGGTGAGATTATACCGAACAATTACGGCATTGACTCCGGCTTTACCTGCCACCCAGATTTTATTATTCTTGATATCAATGGTATTGGCTTCATCATTTCCTGTAAAATCTGTAATAACTTTAGAATCCCTGTTAAAGCTTGGAGAAACAACTAAAGCTCCAGTTCTTGCATGAATTTTTACCACTGCAAAGCTTTTCCTGTTTTTATCCTTTGAATAGCCCGCCAGATAAACATAACCCTTACTATACTTAATGGCATTGGCTCTTGAGCCTTCATCACCAATAGAGACCGCTATCTTATTATGATTTTTGTTGTTATAGTAAAAGAAACGGTCTTTATATACAAAACGACCTTCTGCATTAGGAAGAGATACATCCGTTACAGGGCCCGAATATCCTGCGGCAAAAACGGTATCATTAGTATATTCAATAGCATTCAGAATCTGTTTTTCGTTATCATTTTCAACATAGCTGAACTTTCCAAGACCAAAATTAGTTTCAAGAACTCCCTGTTGAGAAAACCCCAGCTGAAAGGCTCCTGAAAAAAGAAGTAATAGTATATTTTTTTTCATTTTGTGTTATTTTTTTATAATCCTTACAGACTGAGAAAAGTTTTTAGCCTCATATTTTATTACATAATTTCCCGACATCAGATCAGAAAGATCAATTGAAACTTTTTCATTGCGGGAATCTGAATATTGTTTTTTCACCAATTTTCCAGACATATCATAAACCGAAATCTGAATATTTCCTGTAAGATTCTTATTTTCAGCAAATAAAAAATCTTTTACAGGATTGGGATATACGTTCAAAATATGAGTTTTATCTGATTTCGATTCATTTACCTCCAACGTAAGAGTCTTTAAAATTTTAAAAACCAGAAAATCATTATTCAATCTTCCGCCGCCATAAAGGCTTCCGTCTGGAGCCAGCTGTATGCTTTCCAGATTTACCACGTCATCTACCGGAGAATTCGGATTACCAGAATAAGTAAAATAATTGAACTTCCCCTGATTGGCAAAGGTTGTATCCATAATTCCGTCTAAATTGTAGCGGGTCACCCACATAGAGTTGTTTGCGTTTATTTTTTCTGTTCCGGCAATATACATTCTATCTCCATCAAGAATAATATCATTTACAACATATTTAGGATTTAAATTACTACACAGCCAAGGGGTTCCGCTAGGGTTTACAAAAAGTTTAGAAGATGCTAATGTCTGTAAATTAACTTTTAAAACTCTATGGTCACATTCACTTACTTTATTGATAATATATGCGTAAGTATTAGAATTGTCTACAAGCATTTTTTTGAAATATCCCGGATTATCGTAGATGCTTGGAATATCATCATAATTGAAAGCGGGATCAAGTGTTCCGTCCTGGTTTATTTTTTTTATAAAATTGTACCTTGTATTTCCTGAAGAGTTACTATTAACCTGTTTTTGGCTGTAGCCTGTAATCAAAATCCTGCCGTCGTTCAGCAATTTAGCATCGTTAATGATATCAAGTGAGCCTACATCTATCGTAAGGGTTCCCTGATTTCCGAACGAGAAATCAAAAAATCCATCCGGATTATATCTTTCAATATACAGATCATCTCCTTTTTGCCCGAAAACATAAATTTTATTGTTGGGTAGAACCAACAGCCTGGTATAGGTTTTTTGTCCATATTCAAATTCCTGTTTTCCGTTAAAAGCAAAATTGGGGTCCAGTACTCCGTTTTGGTCTATTTTAGTTAAGCCCAAATCGGAAAGAATTAAAAATGATCCGTCAGCATAAGGATATACATCCCTTGTGGAATCGGCATAGTGATAGGAATCAAAATAATAATTTGCTTTTCCCTGGTTGCCAAATGTAGGATTCAACCCTGAAGTAAGGTTGTGTTTCAGAACTCCAAAACCACTTTCATAGGACTTGTAATCTTCTATTGTTACTCTCCCGAATGCATACAAGCCATTATTGGAAAGCTTAATATTGGATAGTTCGTCGTAACTTTTAGATTTATAATCGGTTTGTAAGAAACCTGCTCCGTTAAAATTGGAGTCCAAGTACTGACTCTGCCCATGCGCTTTTGATAGGGATAGCGACATAAGCACAATAAATAATTGTATTCTCATATGTGTTTTAATTTGTGTTATTATAGTTTATATAAAAATAGGGAAAATTTCTTTTCCCTATTTTATTTTTTGTCATCTTTTCCTTCCTCCTAAACCAAACATCCCGAGAATAGCTTTTGCGCCCTCCCTCATTAATGTATTGGTGAATGTTCTGCCTGCCTGGCTTTGCAGTACCTGTTCAAACATTCCCGGCTCTTCTTTTACCGGCTTTGTTCGTTGATTTGGTACTGGATTCTGAGCGGCCTGCTCCATTCTGTTGGTTAGCATTTCATAAGCAGATTCCCGGTCTATTGCCTGTTCATATTTGGCTACCATAGCTGAGCTGGACGTTAATTCTGTAATTTCTGCTCCACTCAGAACATCCATTCTTGATTCCGGGGAAATAAGATAGGTATGAACTAATGGTGTAGGAATTCCTTTCTCATCTAAAGCGGTTACAAATGCTTCTCCAATTCCCATATTCTGAATCAGATTGGAAGCGTTATAAAATTCTGTGGTTGGATAATTTTCAACTGCTTTTGAAATTTCCTTTTTATCTTTTGCTGTAAAGCCTCTCAAAGCATGCTGTATTTTCAATCCTAATTGAGACAAAACACTTTCTGGTACATCACCAGGAATCTGGGTAATAAAATAAATTCCCACTCCTTTTGAACGGATAAGTTTTACCATCGTTTCAATCTGTGAAAGGAGGGTCTTTGAAGCTTCATCAAAAAGCAAGTGTGCTTCATCAATAAAGAGCACCAGTTTCGGCTTTCCGCTATCACCTTCCTCAGGGAAAGTCATATAGATCTCTGCAAAAAGTGAAAGCATGAAGGTAGAGAACAGCTGTGGCTTATTCTGAATATCTGATACTCTTAAAATATTTACAACTCCTTTTCCATCTCTGGTTTCCAGCAAATCCTGAACATCAAAGCTTAATTCTCCAAAGAAATCTCCCGCTCCCTGCTGCTCTAAAGCTACAATAGATCTTAGAATAGCCCCCAAAGAAGCCGGTGCTATTGATCCGTAGTTAGCGGCAAGCTCAGCTTTTCCCTGTGCATTATCTGTAACATACTGCAGAACTTTCTTTAAGTCTTTAAGGTCGATCAAAGGAAGTCCTTTGTCATCACAATATTTAAAGACAATAGACATGATACTTTGCTGGGTATCATTAAGCTGAAGAATTTTACTTAATAAAACAGGTCCGAACTCTGTTACGGTTGCTCTCAGCTTTACCCCTTCTCCTCCGGAAATGCTCATCAATTCTACCGGGAATCCTTGTGGTGTATAAGGCAACTGAGTTTTTGCATATCTCTCTTCAATAATGGAATTCATCTGCCCAGCTTCTGCAATTCCTGAAAAATCACCTTTAATATCCAGCACCAGTGATGGGATTCCCTGATGAGAAAGCTGTTCTGCAAATACCTGTAACGTTTTGGTCTTTCCGGTTCCGGTTGCTCCGGCAATAAGGCCGTGACGGTTGATTGTTTTTAGAGGAATCGTTACATTTACTTCCGGTACTACTTCTCCGTCCAGCATTCCTTTCCCTAATATGATGTGATCTCCCTTAGGAGTGTATCTAGCATTTAATTCTTCAATAAATTGTGCTTTGTCTGCCATTTGATCGCTTTTAAAGCTTAAAAATATAATTTTTTTTGGATAATTTTCGAATAATTATTTTCGGAAAATCCAGAAAGCGTATCGATATCTTATTTTCGCAATCGTATGATCAGTTTATGATTAGGAGAAATTATGCTAAATTCTTTGAGGCATTCAAGAACAAAACATGATCCAACACCATGAAAACAACTATTAAAAAATATATTAACAAGTTGGACAATAGAAATATTAGTACCTTAAAAACTTGTATTCATTAAATAATCTACCGGCATTTAAAAATTTTATTTTATACGACAAGTTTTGACGCCAGCCACTTCTATGTTTGTAATAGTAATTAAAAAGAGATCCTAGGCTGGTCTTTTTATTTAAAAAATTAGTTAATACATCAATATTATATTTTGTATGTGCGCAGTACAGAATATATATATATGAATAAATTGATTGTAAAATAGAGTACAACAAGCAATATAGACTGTCGACTC